>JBDSLV010000403.1:0-5634 GCA_039916205.1 Mesorhizobium sp.
CTGGGGCTCATTGTTCATCGACGCCGGCGAAGCCGGTCATCTCAATACGGATTCCGGCTTCGGGCCATGGCCCGAGGGGTCCATGACCTTCGCCAAGTTTTTGACCGACCTGAAGGCCGAACCTAGCCCTTGATCGAATCGTTCATGCTCTTGAGCAGGGTTTTGGCGCCCAGTCCGATCAGCGCATGTTCGGAACCCATGGCCAGCAGCCGGTAGCCCATGGCCACGACGCGGCCAGCGATGGCGGGCTCGATAACGTAGATCGCCGCGTGTTTGCCGGCCTTGCGGGTACGCTCGGCGATCGAGGCAACCGTTTCCATCATGCTTTCGAGCGTTGAATTCACCGTGGCGCCATTGCTCCAGGCAATCGAGAAATCCGACGGGCCGAGGAAGATGCCGTCGATGCCCGGCGTGTCGAGAATGCCGTCAAGCGCATCCAGGGCCGCACGGGTCTCGACCATGGCAAAGGCCATGGTGCGCTGGTTGGTGTCGCGCAGCCATTCCGCCTGGTCGCCCTTGCCATGCCTGGGGAAAGCGTAGGTCGGGCCCCAGGAGCGTTCGCCCATTGGCGGATATTTCATCGCGGCAGCGAACAGCCTGGCGTCCGCCACTGAATTGACCATCGGTACGATCACCGCCTCGGCGCCAAAATCGAGCGCGCGGCTGGCCATGTCGAAACGTCCGACCGGAATGCGGACCAACGCCGGCTTGTTGGCAGCCAGCACCGGTGCCAGGCCGCGCAAGACGCTGTCCTCATGATGGCCGCCATGCTGCATGTCGAGCGTAACCGCATCGAACCCCTGTTTGGCGACGATTTCGACAGTCAGGGCATCCGGCACACCGGACCAGGCGGTGAACAGCGTTTCATCGGCAGCGAGGCGGGACTTCAGGGACATGGACACTTTCCTTGTTAACAATCGCAGTTTCGCCCGGAAACGGCGGAAAAGGCAAAGAAAAACCGCCCGGATAGGCCGGGCGGTCGATTGATCCAGTGTGGCTGGATCAGGTGTTCTTGATCTGCTCGATCGCCTGCGCCATTAGCTCGTCCATGGTGCGGCGGATCTGATGGTCGGACTGATCGACACCGGCAGCGTCGAAATCCTTGCGGATTTTGCGGAAAACGTCGTGGTCGCCAGCTTCCTCGATATCGGAAATGACCACTTCCTTGGCATAGGCATCCGCATCAGCGCCGGTCTTGCCAAGCTTTTCAGCGGCCCACAGGCCAAGCGTCTTGTTGCGGCGCGCCGAGGCCTTGAACCGAAGCTCCTCGTCGAATGCGAACTTGCGCTCAAAGCCTTCTTCGCGATCCTTCATGCTGCTCATGGCAATCCCTCCGGTGAAAATCGATTCGCTGGTGACGGTCTATATGTGGTGGCCAAGCACAAACCAAAAGGTCGCTGGCCGGTCAATACGCTTCGTCATTTGCTGCGCTGCGGCATTTCGATCCTGAAAGCGGTTGATTGAAAGGATTTGCCGATTGAGCAAACGATGCGATTGGGATAGACCCGGCATTGAACCATACCGTCAGCATACTATTTTAGGGCGATGGACAGGAATTGGTCGCTTGCCGCCTGCTCCGAAATCCAGAGAAAAATAAGATGAAAAATCGCCGCCGCATTTATGAAGGCAAGGCCAAAATCCTCTATGAGGGACCCGAGCCTGGCACGCTGATCCAGTTTTTCAAGGACGACGCGACCGCCTTCAACAACAAGAAGCACGAAATTGTCGACGGCAAGGGCGTGCTCAACAACCGCATTTCCGAGCACATCTTCAACCATCTCAACCGGATGGGTATCCCGACCCACTTCATCCGCCGGCTCAACATGCGTGAGCAGCTGATCAAGGAAGTCGAAATCATCCCGCTCGAAGTGGTGGTGCGCAATGTCGCCGCCGGCTCGCTGTCCAAGCGTCTCGGCATCGAGGAAGGCACCGTGCTGCCGCGCTCGATCATCGAATTCTACTACAAGGCCGACGCGCTCGATGATCCGATGGTGTCGGAAGAGCACATCACGGCGTTCGGCTGGGCAAGCCCGCAGGAAATCGACGACGTCATGGCGCTTGCCATCCGCGTCAACGACTTCCTCTCCGGCCTGTTCATGGGCGTCGGCATCCAGCTCGTCGATTTCAAGATCGAATGCGGCCGGCTGTTCGAGGGCGACATGATGCGCATCGTCGTCGCCGACGAAATCTCGCCGGACTCCTGCCGCTTGTGGGACGTCGCGACCCAGGACAAGCTCGACAAGGATCGTTTCCGCCGCGACATGGGCGGACTGGTCGAAGCCTATCAGGAAGTCGCCCGCCGTCTCGGCATCATGAACGAGAACGAGCCGCCGCGCCCCACCGGCCCGGTGCTCGTCGCCTCGACCGACGGCCTCAAAGGCAAGCCGCACTGATATTCTAGCGCACGATACCAAAACAGGAGCATGTCCAGCGTGATCAAGGCCCGCATTACCGTCACCCTCAAGAACGGCGTGCTCGACCCGCAAGGCAAGGCGATCGAACATGCACTGTCCGGCCTGGGATTTGACGGCGTCGGCCTGGTGCGCCAGGGCAAGGTGTTCGACGTCGAGCTTTCGGACACCGACAAGGCCAAGGCCGAGGCGGATCTGAAAGCCATGTGCGACAGGTTGCTGGCCAATACGGTGATCGAGAACTACGCGGTGGAGATCGCCTGAGGTGAAATCAGCCGTCGTCCTCCTGCCCGGCCTCAACCGCGACCGTGACATGATCGCGGCGCTGACGAAAATCTCAGGAAAGCCGCCGGTCACGGTCTGGCAGACCGACACCGAAATTCCCGATGTCGACCTGATCACCATTCCTGGCGGCTTTTCCTTTGGCGACTATCTGCGCTGCGGCGCGATTGCCGCGCGCATGCCGGTCATGCGGGCGGTCGCCGAAAAGGCAGCCAAAGGCGTCATGGTCATCGGCGTTTGCAACGGTTTCCAGATCCTGGTCGAGGCCGGCCTGCTGCCGGGCGCCTTGATGCGCAACACCTCGCTCAAATTTGTCTGCCGGCAGGTCAAGCTGCAGATCACCAACGCCAACACCATGTTCACCCGCCGCTATCAGCCGGGCCAGATCATCCGCTCGCCGGTGGCGCATCACGACGGCAACTATTTTGCCGATGCGCAGACGCTTGGCCGGCTCGAAGGCGAAGGCCAGGTTGTGTTCCGCTATGCGGAAGGCACCAACCCGAATGGTTCGATCAACGACATTGCCGGGATCATCAACAGCCAGGGCAATGTGCTCGGGCTGATGCCGCATCCGGAAAACCTGATTGAAGCGGCGCATGGCGGCAGCGACGGGCGCGGCCTGTTCGAAAGCGCGCTGGGCATCGCCGCGTGAAATTTGTCGACGGGAATACAGCAGAACTGAATGGACTTTAGATCCATCACATAGGGAGAGAGACGGTCATGAAGCTCTATTCGCGGCCGTTGTCGCCGTATTCGTCGATCGTGCGCGCACTCTCCTACATCAAGGATGTGCCGCTCAAGATCATCGCACCACCGCCCGGCTTTCCCATTCCAGAAGAGTTCCGCGCCATATCGCCGCTCAACCGCATTCCGGTGCTGATTACCGGTTCGGGTGAGACCATCATCGAATCGGTGGTCATTGCCGAGTATCTGGAAGAGCGGTTTCCGGAGCCGGCGCTTCTGCCGACGGATTCGAGGGATCGCGCCCTGGTGCGGATGTTCGCGCGCATCACCGACCTCGATGTCCTTACCCCGATGATGAAGCTGTTCGAACTGCATTTCGTGCAGAAGCGAAACGACGTCGAGATCGCGGCACAGTTCGCCCGCCTGCATCACGGGCTGGCGGCGATCGAGAGCCGCATGGCGCATGGGCCTTTCGCACTCGGCGACGACATCAGCTTCGCCGACGCCTGGCTGACGCCGACCCGCTTCATCTTCAACAATTTCCGCAAGATGACAGGGCGCGGCGATCTTCTTGACGCCTATCCGAAATTCGACGCCTATGAGCAGATCGCCTCACAGCATCCGGCATTGTCACGGGTCTGGGGCGAGATGACCGACGGCCTGAAGATTTTCCTTTCCGAACTTGAGATGGGTGCAGCTTGAGCATCAAACAGACGGTCACCCGCCTCGCTGTTGTCGTTGCCGGTGGTTTTCTGCTCGCGTCCTGCCAGTCGAGCCCGAAAGTGGCGCCGCCGCCTTCGGGCAAGAGTGCCTCTCTGCTGAGCATGGAACAGGTGGCGATCGCCGCCCACAAATGCTGGATCGCCAGCAAGGATCCGGCCTTCAAGTCCTACCAGATGGCCAACGAGCTGAACTCGTTCAGCGGCACGCCGCGCTTCCTGCTGGTGCCGGCCAAGCATTATGGCGGCAAACCGCTGCTGGTCGTGCAGGCACAAGGAAATTCAAGGCGCGTCGACGTGTTCGGCCCGCTGATGACCGATCCGCTCGGTGCGCGCATCGGCTCCGACATTGCCCGCTGGCAGACTGGCAACCCATCCTGCAGCGCGGCCGCCTGAGGCAATGGGCCGGTTCCTGCAGATTGCGGGATTGACCGTCGGCCTGGCAGGACTTGTCCTGCAGTTCTGCATCACCATTCCGGCCTCGATGGAGGCCGGGCGTAGCCTGCTTGGCTCCGTCGTCTTCTTCCTAAGCTTCTTCACCGTGCTGACCAATATCGGCGCGGTGCTGGTCTACACCGCGTTGCTCTCAGCCAGCGGCTACGCCTGGCTGCCGGCCTTTGCCGGACCGAGCGTGCGCGCGGGCGTCGCTGTGTCGATAACCCTGGTCTGCATCATCTATGCCGTGGTGCTAGCGCGCCTGTGGCAGCCGCAAGGCCTCTTTCTGGTCTGCGATATCCTGCTCCACTATGTGGCGCCGGTGCTGTTCGTGCTGTGGTGGCTGGTGGCTGGTGCCGATGGCAAGCGGCAGTGGCGCGACATCCCCCGATGGATGATCTATCCGATCGCC
The DNA here is from genome assembly GCA_039916205.1 of Mesorhizobium sp. Taxonomy (GTDB): domain Bacteria; phylum Pseudomonadota; class Alphaproteobacteria; order Rhizobiales; family Rhizobiaceae; genus Mesorhizobium. The sequence continues at coordinate 4,944 of JBDSLV010000403.1, forward strand.
TACCTTGCCTATGTGTTGGTGCGGGCACCGATTGCGGCCGAAGTGCCCTACCCGTTCCTGAGTGTCGCCAACAACGGTGCGGTCAGCGTCGCCATTTCGGCGCTGGCAGTCACCGGGCTTTTTGTGTTGCTGTCCATTGTCGCGGTTCTCGTCGACAATGGGGTTTCGCGGACGCGATCTTCGAGCCCGCGGTAGAGCTTGTGCCGACAATCAGTCCCAGATCTGCCTGATGCCCTCGGCGTGCGCGTCGCAACGGGAGATGCCGATATCCTTGAGCTGATCGTCAGTCATCTCAAGCAATGCCAGACGGCTGCGACGGCGTTCGAGCAGACCGTCGACCCAGGCCAGGAATGATCTGACCATGCGCAACAGCCGGCGGCCGTAAGTCCCACGGCTGGAAGGACGCATTGCCTGCCCAAACAATTCGGGGCGGGAGTTTCGGATTGTCTCCATTGTATCCATTTTTTTCTGCTAAAAGCTACAAATTGCACTGCGCAATTCATATGTATTGACTCATTGTGCGGCGCAATATACAAAATTGTCACCATGACAAATTGGCTCCCTGACCTGTCCTCCGGCTCCGGCCCTCTCTACCAGCGCCTTGCTGACAGCATCGAGGCCGATATCGACAAGGGTGTCATCAATGCCGGGGCAAAACTGCCGCCGCAGCGCGATCTCGCTTATGATATCG
>JBDSLV010000404.1:0-6606 GCA_039916205.1 Mesorhizobium sp.
TCACGCTTCTTTTGGCTGACGTGCTGACGCGGCTGAACCTGTCGCCCTTGGCTCGGGTCGGTGTGCTGGTCGTTGCCGCCACCGCGATCGGTGTTCTCCTGATGTCGGGAAGCTGGAACGACCTGTCGATCCTCAAGGAATATGCCAATCGCGCCGACAGTTTCTGGGCCGAGGGTTCCAAGCATGTGATGCTGGCGCTCGGTTCGCTGGCAGCGGCGGTGATCGTCGGCCTGCCGCTCGGTATCCTCTGTCACCGCGTCGAGAGCCTGCGGGCCGGCGTGCTCAACGTGCTCAACATCGTCCAGACTATTCCTTCGATCGCGCTGTTTGGCCTCTTGATCGCGCCGCTCGGCTGGGTCGCCACGCATGTGCCGGGGGCCGCCGCACTCGGCATTCGCGGCATCGGCACCGCGCCGGCTTTCGTGGCACTGTTCCTCTATTCGCTGTTGCCGGTGGTGGCCAACACCGTCGTTGGCCTTGCCGGTGTGCCGCGTGCCGCCAACGACGCGGCACGCGGCATGGGCATGACTGACCGGCAGCGCCTGTTCGGCGTGGAGTTTCCGCTGGCCTTTCCGGTCATCCTCACCGGCATCCGCATCGTGCTGGTGCAGAACATCGGCCTGGCCACCATCGCCGCGCTGATCGGTGGTGGTGGTTTCGGCGTGTTCGTCTTCCAGGGCGTTGGCCAGACGGCGATGGATCTTGTGCTGCTCGGCGCCGTGCCGACCGTGGCGCTGGCGTTTGCCGCCGCCATCATCCTCGATGCAGTGATCGAAATGAGCTCTACCAAGCGACGCGAGGCCGCATGATCGAGATCGAAGGCATTACCAAGCGCTATGATGCGACGACCGTGGTCGACAACGTGTCTATGGTGATCGAGCCCCGCACCATCGCCGTCATCGTCGGCACGTCCGGCTCCGGTAAGACGACGCTGCTGCGCATGATCAACCGGCTGGTCGAGCCGACTTCGGGCGTGATCAAGCTGGATGGCGCCGACAACCGCTCGGTGCCCGGCTACGAGCTGCGCCGCAGCATCGGCTATGCCATCCAGGGCCACGGCCTGTGCCCGCACCGCACAGTGGCGCAGAACATCGCCACGGTGCCGGCACTGCTCGGTTGGGATGCCGCGCGAATCAAGGCCCGGGTCAACGAGTTGATGACGCTCTATCAGCTTGATCCCCAGGCCTATGGGCCGCGCTATCCGCATGAACTTTCCGGCGGCCAGCAGCAGCGCGTCGGTGTTGCTCGCGCGCTCGCCGCCGAACCCAATGTCCTGCTGATGGACGAGCCGTTCGGAGCACTTGATCCGATCATCCGCACGAAGGCGCAGGAGGATTTGCTGGCGATCCAGAAGCGCTTCGGCACCACCATCATCCTGGTCACTCATGACATGGAAGAGGCGGTGCACATGGGCGACAAGATTGCCGTGATGGATGCCGGCAAGCTGGTGCAATACGCCAAGCCGGCCGAAATCCTGGCGAATCCGGCCAGCGCCTTTGTCGAAACCCTGGTCGGCGCCAGCGAGCGGCCATTCAGGTTGCTCTCACTCGGTCGGGTCCGCGATGCCGTGGAAAAGGGTTCAGCCGAAGGTGAGGCGATCCCTGGTGACGCCAGCCAGCGCGATGCTTTGGCAGAACTGCTCTGGTCAGGCCGCCCGGCGCTGCCGGTGAACGGTACTGATGGCAAGCCGATCGGCCGCGTCACCGTCGACGGGCTGGTGAAACGCGCTGCGAGGCCGGCATGAAAGCCTGGCTTCCGGCACTGCTGCGCCTTGCTCTGGTCGTGCTGCTGGTTGCCTTCGTCACCAATCCCGGCTGGTTTGAACCGCTGCTGAAGCCGCTGACCGAGAACAATGCGCCGGCGATCTACAATCAGGGCAGCCTGCTGACGCTGACCCTGTTGCATCTGAGGATTGTCTTCCTCGCAACCCTGGCGGCGATCATCGTCGCGGTCGGGTTGGCGATCCTGGTGACGCGACCGGCCGGTGCTGAATTCCTGCCGCTGTCGCGAAGCCTGGTGAACATAGGTCAGACTTTTCCGCCGGTGGCGGTGCTCGCCCTTGCCGTGCCAGCCGTCGGCTTTGGCGAGAAGCCGACGCTGATCGCGCTGTTTCTCTACGGCCTGCTGCCGATCTTCGAGAACGCGCTGACGGGGCTGACAACGCTGCCGGCCAATGTCGTCGAGGCAGCGCGCGGTGCCGGCATGACCGGCTGGCAAAGGCTGATCAAGGTTGAGCTGCCCCTCAGCGCCCCGATCATCCTCGGCGGTATCCGCTTGTCGGTGGTCATCAGCCTCGCCACCGCGACCATCGGCTCGACGGTGGCCGCCAAGACGCTGGGCGAGATTATCATTGCCGGCCTGTTGTCCAACAATCTCGCTTTCATCCTGCAGGGCGGCCTGATCGTCGCCGCGCTCGCCGTGCTGATCTATGACGGCCTGTCGGCGATCGAGCGCTACACGGCGCGGCGTATGGGGCGGGAAACGCATTAGTCCCAGTGTCTGCTGGCCACGATGGTGTCGAGCCGCCCGGTGTCGAGTGTGTCCGCCTCGAGCGCAATTCAATCGGTTTGCATGAAAGCATCATGGCGAAAGCCGGGCAAAAACCGAACAATATCTTGACGTTCGCACCCCTGTTTCGCATACAGCCAGCGAAGAGGCGGATTCCCTGTGCGGAGCCCGGTCTTTGTCTCAACGGCCCAGGGAGGGGTTCTTTTGGGCCATCAATCGAGGAAAATCCGGCAATGACAATATTATACGCCGTCATCGCCTGCGGCTTGCTTTCTGTCCTTTACGCCATCTGGGCGACTCGGTCGGTCCTTGCGTCCGATCAGGGCAATGCACGCATGCAGGAAATCTCCGCCGCCATCCGCGAAGGCGCGCAAGCCTACCTGGCACGCCAGTACACCACCATCGCCATTGTCGGCGTGGTCGTGCTGATACTCGCCTGGTGGCTGCTGTCGATCACCGCCGCGATCGGCTTCCTGATCGGCGCCGTTCTGTCGGGCGCCGCCGGCTTCATCGGCATGCATGTCTCGGTGCGCGCCAATGTGCGTACCGCGCAGGCCGCTTCGAACAGCCTCGCCGCCGGCCTCGACATCGCCTTCAAGTCGGGCGCCATCACCGGTATGCTGGTCGCGGGTCTCGCCCTGCTCGGCGTCTCCATCTACTACCTTGTCCTTACGCATTTCATGGGTCTCGCGCCCAACGACCGCATCGTCATTGATTCGCTGGTCTCGCTCGGCTTCGGTGCCTCGCTGATCTCGATCTTCGCCCGTCTCGGCGGCGGCATCTTCACCAAGGGTGCGGATGTCGGCGGCGATCTGGTCGGCAAGGTCGAGGCCGGTATCCCGGAAGATGATCCGCGCAACCCGGCCACCATCGCCGACAACGTCGGCGACAATGTCGGCGACTGCGCCGGCATGGCCGCGGACCTGTTCGAGACCTACGCGGTGACGGTCGTTGCCACCATGGTTCTCGGCGCCATCTTCTTCGGCGGCTCCGCCGTTCTCGGCTCGGTCATGCTCTACCCGCTGGCCATCTGCGGCGCCTGCATCATCACCTCGATCGTCGGTACCTTCTTCGTCAAGCTCGGCTCCAACGGCTCGATCATGGGCGCGCTCTACAAGGGCTTGATCGTCACCGGACTGCTCTCGATTGTCGGTCTCGGTGTCGCCACGTCGGCGACTGTTGGCTGGGGTGAAATCGGCGTCGTTGCCGGCATGTCGATCACCGGCAAGAACCTGTTCATCTGCGGCCTGCTCGGCCTCGTGGTGACGGGTCTCATCGTCGTCATCACCGAATACTACACCGGCACTGGTAAGCGCCCGGTCAACTCCATCGCCCAGGCGTCGGTGACCGGCCACGGCACCAACGTTATCCAGGGCCTCGCGGTGTCGCTCGAATCGACAGCGCTTCCGGCAATCGTCATCGTCGGCGGCATCATTTCGACCTACCAGCTTGCCGGTCTCTTCGGCACGGCGATCGCGGTCACCACCATGCTCGGCCTGGCCGGCATGATCGTCGCGCTCGACGCCTTCGGCCCGGTCACCGACAATGCCGGCGGCATTGCCGAAATGGCTGGCCTGCCCAAGGAAGTGCGCCACTCGACCGACGCGCTCGACGCGGTCGGCAACACCACCAAGGCAGTGACCAAAGGCTATGCTATCGGATCGGCGGGTCTAGGCGCGCTGGTGCTTTTTGCCGCCTATTCGAACGACCTGAAGTTCTTTGCCGCCAACGGCGACAAGTACCCTTACTTCAGCGGCATGGGCGAGGTCTCCTTCGATCTCTCCAACCCCTACGTCGTCGCCGGCCTGATCTTCGGCGGCCTCATTCCCTACCTGTTCGGTGGTATCGCCATGACGGCCGTCGGCCGTGCCGCGGGCGCCATCGTCGAGGAAGTGCGCAAGCAGTTCCGCGAGGATCCGGGCATCATGGCCGGTACATCCAAGCCGAACTATGCGCGCGCCGTCGATCTGCTGACCAAGGCGGCAATCCGCGAAATGATCGTCCCGTCGCTGCTGCCGGTGCTGGCGCCGCTCGTCGTTTATTTCGGCGTGCTGCTTATCTCCGGCTCGAAGGCCTCGGCCTTCGCGGCGCTCGGTGCTTCGTTGCTCGGCGTCATCGTCAACGGCCTTTTCGTCGCCATCTCGATGACCTCGGGCGGTGGCGCCTGGGACAACGCCAAGAAATCCTTCGAGGACGGTTTTGTCGACAAGGACGGCGTCAAACACCTGAAGGGGTCCGATGCGCACAAGGCTTCGGTGACCGGCGACACCGTCGGCGATCCCTACAAGGACACCGCCGGTCCGGCGGTCAACCCGGCGATCAAGATCACCAACATCGTTGCCCTGCTGCTGCTGGCCGTGCTCGCGCACGGCTAAGCTTGGCGGTTGCCCGAAAAAAACCCGCGGGAGCGATCCCGCGGGTTTTTTATTTGAGGTCAGAACCACACCGTTCAGTTCTTCTCGTCGCCAGCCTGGTCGTTCCGCTGTCGATAGAGGGCGAGCATTTCATCCAGGCCCGGCTCGCGCGCCGTCAGCGGCGGCAGGCCGCGTATCTCACGCAGCTTGGTGACAAAGGCGCCGCGGCCGTATTTGCGGCGAAACTCCCGGGCTCTGGGATGGATGCCGCAAGCCGCCAGAAACCTGCGTTTCAGATAGGTGGATTTTTTCAGGCGACGCGGTGCCTCGGCCGCGGCAAGAATCTTCACGCGCAGGGCGTCCGGCATTTGCATGCCATTGACGAGTTCCTCCTGCTCTGGCGCCGTGTCTTCGGCATAGCTGCCTTTGCGCGTGCCCGAAAACAGGCTGAGCACGGTCAGGTGAGGCATGGTCGTGATCACCGCTCCCTTTCGCCAGGCCCGAAAGAGCCAGTCCTGCGAACTTTCGCAGAAGCACTCGCGGGCGGGGCGCCAGGGGCCGAGCCAGCCCAGCGACGTCCGCCGGACCATTTGTGCCGATCCATATCCAGCCGTGATGACAGGGTCGTAGAGGCCGTCCCTGCCAATCCCATAGATCAGGTTCGTGTCGGGATCGTCTTTGACCGACCGGGGCTGGACGATAACGCCTCGAGCGATCACGACATCAGCGCTGGTCGCATCGATCCAGCCGGTCATCGCCGCGAGATGGTCTGGAAACCAGAGGTCATCATGGTTTAGCAAGGCAACAAACCGGCCGCGCGCCCTGGCGAGGCCGATGTTGTTGGGGCCGGATTGCTCACCGAAATTGACGGGCAGGTCGATGTAGCCGATACGCGGATCGGCGAATTCGGCGATGACCGCCGCCGTATCCGTCCGGCAGGCGTCACCGATCACCAGGATTTCCCAGTCCTGGAGCGTCTGACCAACCACACTCCTCAGTGTCTGCCGCAAGGCAGCTGGCCGGTTGTGGGTCGCGATCACGACCGAGACGAGCGGTCCGCTTTGGTCGGTTGGATCAAGCTGCCTGGATTGCTGCACTCTACACCAGCTTGTGAGGAATATGGTCCGTGTCTGGCGGCAGGCGCCAATGATCGGGTGCATCGTAGGCATAGGCCTTGTCGACAAGATTGAGCAGAAGCGCGGTCTCCGGCCCGAGTGCGGCAACGCCGTGCCATACGCCAGGCGGGATGATGATGATTGCCGGCCGCGACGGGCCGAGAATCTTGTGCCAGACCGTGCCGAAACTGGGCGAAGCCTTGCGACCGTCATAGAGCGAAACGCGGATACTGCCGATGCAGCAGAAAAGCCGATCCAGGGTCACGGCATGCGCATGCCAGCCTGTCACGGCACCTGGATAAAGGGTGCGCTGAAATACCTGGCCGACCGGCGAGGAATCGAGTTCCCATTCATCGCGAAAAACCTCGGTCAGATAGCCGTTGGAGGTCGCGACCGGTCTGATTTCCTTGATCTTTACTCCGTCGATTGGCGGCGAATCGATCGCCATCCAGTCGGGCGTGACGGTTTGCCTGTCAGGCGTTCCAGCCGCCATCCAGCCTTCAGGTGGTTTGCGGTCGTCGTTCATCGATTGGCCCCCACGCAAGTCGTGACGACTGATAAGAAGCCGGACCGGCGCTGACAAGCTGCTTGCCGACAAAAACAGCCGACAAAACCCGCACGGCGCGGTT
>JBDSLV010000405.1:0-5854 GCA_039916205.1 Mesorhizobium sp.
CGCGCGCCGCCGACGCCGTCGTCGTCGCTGAGCCGGAACCCGCTGAATACGTCAAGATTTGCGACGTCTACGGCGCTGGCTACTTCTACATCCCCGGCACCGAAACCTGCCTGCGCATCGGCGGCTATGTCCGTTACGACATCGGCGTGGGTGACCGCGAAGGTTATCCGGATGTGTCCGACAAGTTCGGTCTTCCGGGCAATCGTGACAACGGAACGTACTTCAAGCGGGCTCGTTTTGCGCTGAAGACCTGGACCGGCCAGGAAACCGAAATGGGCACCTTGAAGACCTACACCGAGACCCGCTTCAACTTCGGCTCCCAGGGTGGTGCTGACACTGGGCAGGCTTACTATTCTCCTCAGGACAATGTTAACAGCTCTTCGCTGAACTTCGCCTGGATCCAGCTCGGTGGTCTCCGCGTCGGTAAAGACGAATCGGCCTTCGATACGTTCATCGGCTATGCCGGCAACGTCATCGACGACACGATCGTCCCTTACGGCGATTTCGACACCAATGTCATCCAGTACTACTTCGACGCTGGCAACGGCTTCTCGGCCGTGGTCTCGCTCGAAGAGGGCGAAGGCGCGTACACGATCGACAGCTATGTTCCGCATGTCGTCGGCGGCGTGAAGTACACGCAGGGCTGGGGCGCCATCACTGGTGTGCTTGCCTACGAAAGCAACGCGGAAGATTGGGCTGGCAAGGTTCGCTTGGACGTCAATGCGACCAGCGAACTGTCGCTGTTCATCATCGGCGGCTACGGCTCGGATGCCAACGCTGTCCACAATTTCTACAAGCTGTGGGATGGCAACTGGGCGATCTGGGGCGGTGGCTCCTATAAGATCAACGAGAAGACCTCGTTCAACGTCCAGGCGTCGTATGACGAAGGCAAGACCTTGGGTATCGCAGCCAACGTCGCTTACGACATCGTCCCCGGCTTCACGATCACGGCCGAAGTCGACTACTTCAACAAGGCCAACAGCGTCTATCACGCCGACAGCGACGGCGTCGGCGGTATCCTCCGCTTCCAGCGCTCGTTCTAAGGGCTGGTTCCTTACAAGTGAAATCCAGCCCGGGCGCTTCAACGCCCGGGCTGTTTTGTTTTCGTGACTGAGCCAGGACAAACAGAAGGACAGGGGGAACGATAGCTGAATGAAGTCCGCGGGATGATTTCGTGGGATCCGCCGCCTGGTGGATGAAATCGGCCGTATGACTTAAAACTCTTGAAAGGGCGCTTCCAAGTAGGCTAGGTGTAACCTATCCACTCGGGGGTGTGGCTAATAATGACAAACGAAGCGATTCAAGAGGGAGGAACCTCTGATCATTTCTCGATGTTTTCTTCTCAGAATTCAAAAATACGATACAGTTACAACAAGATCAGAGAAGTAAAGTCGTACAGGGTCGGAGAGCTATTTTCAGCATATCGAGACATATTGTGGGATGATGGGCGGCATAAATACAATGTCAGTTCTTTCATCGGCGAGATAGATGAGCTGCTCCTTGGGGAGCGTTTCAGCGCCTTTGACCAGAGTACCCTGGACAACCTTATCGGCACCTTGCGCCAGCGCGGCAACAGCAACGCAACCATCAATCGAAAGATGGCTGCTCTCAGCAAACTGCTGCGCAAGGCTCACAAGATGGGGGACATCCATAGCCTGCCTGAGTTCCGCCGCCAGAAGGAGCGGGCGGGACGGATTCGTTTCCTGGAAAGGGACGAAGAAGCCAGGCTGTTCGCGGCTATCAAGAGCCGCAGTGAGGATGCCTACCGGCTTTCCGTCTTCCTAGTCGACAGCGGCTGCCGCCTCGGCGAGGCGCTCGGCCTGATCTGGAACGACATTCAGGAGCATCGCGTCAGTTTCTGGATCACCAAATCCGGCCGCAGCCGCACAATTCCGATGACTGAACGGGTCAAGGAAGTCATCAAGCTCCCACCCGCCGAAGGCCGCCGGCCAAAGGGGCCGTTCACCAAGCTCAGCCAGGCGCAGTTTCGTGCCATCTGGAATGATGCCAAGGCTGAAGTCGGCCTCGGCGCCGATGATCAGGTGGTGCCGCACATCTTGCGCCACACTTGCGCCTCGCGCCTCGTCCAGGGCGGGATTGATATCCGCCGCGTGCAGATGTGGCTCGGTCACCAGACGCTTTCGATGACGATGCGTTACGCGCATCTGGCGACGAATGATCTCGACGGCTGCGTCATCGTGCTGCAGACACCGCGTTGCAGTGGTTCGGATGGCGGGGTTGGAAAGCCCGAATCATCACCCTGTGCGACGGTGGCTGAGACAAGGAGCGAACCAATTGCCGAGAAAGCCACCGCGAAAGTGGTGAAGAAGCGGTCGAAGGTTCAATAGAGCATCGGATCAGATTCGCTGCTGATGGCGGCGAGCCAGCCGGAGCCAGCTCAAACCCCGCGACCGGCCGCGATTCGCGGGGTTTTTGCTTGAATCAGGAGAGTTGCTCGGCTTTGTCGAGGAACGTGGCGATGCTGTCGGGCAAGTCGCCGGTTTCAAGGAAAGGCGCATGGCCCTGGCCTTCGACGGTGATCGTTTCCATTGCCGGATGGCGCTTTTGCATCTCACCCAGCGTGTCGGGCGACAGCAGTTTCGAATTGCTGCCGCGAATGGTGAGCAAAGGGATGGCCGCCAGAGCATCGAATTGCGGCCATAGCGACGGCAATGGCTGCGTCAGGTCAAGATTGGCCACGGCGTCGGCCAGCCTGGGGTCGAAATCAGGTATCAACCCATCGTCTGTTTGGCGGTAGAGCGCCGACACCATCCGCTCCCAGTCTGAATCCGCGAGGGCCGGGAAGTCCGCGCCATGCACGCGACGCTGCGCGCCTTTCGCCTCGGCAAAGGTCTTCGGTGTCGGCATGCGCTCGAGATAGGACTGGATATGCGCAAGCCCCGCAGCCTCGATCACCGGTCCTATATCATTGAAAACAATGGCTTTTAGTATTGCTGGCCGGATCATGCCGAGCACGTGGATGATCAGCCCGCCGCGCGATGTGCCGATGAAGGCCGCTTCGTTGACGTTGAGCGCCGTCAGGCCAGCCAGAATGTCGCCGGCCTCTACGCCGACATTGTAATTGGCGGCATCGAGGTCATGAGCCGACTCGCCGCGACCGCGATAGTCGAAGGCAATGACCTTTCGTCTGTGCTTCACCTGTGTGGACAGGTGCAGTGCCAGTTGGTGAAAGTCTCGCGCATTGCGGGTGAGGCCAGGCAGGCAGACCACCGGCCAATTTCCTGAATTGGCTTCCCCATAAATCCGGGCATGAAGCCGGCGCCCATCCGGCGCGGCATAAAAGAAGTCGGAAAAATCCGGATTGCTAGACACCTGCACGCTCTCGCTCGCCATCTCAGCTTCGGCCTGACTGCTACAGACGGGGAGGAATCGGGTCAAATCGGGCGAGCGCCTTCGCTGGTGCAAGCAGGACGATGGCAGCCATTGCTGCCTGGCAAAGAGCGCCTCAATTCCGACCGTTCACCAGGTCGCCAACGATGTCGTATTTGCCGGAAATGCGCATCTTGTAGACTTCATAGTTCTCCATCACACGCTGCACGTAACTTCTTGTCTCCGTGTAGGGAATCCGCTCGATCCAGTCGACGACGGCGTCAATGTCCTTGCCGCGCGGATCACCATATTTCGTCACCCATTGGCCAGCCCGGTTGGGGCCTGCATTGTAGCCGGCGAAGGTCAGCACGTAGGAGCCGTTGAAGCGGCCGAGCTGTTCGCCGAGGAAGGCAGCACCTAGCGTCGCGTTGTAGCCCGCGTCGGTGGTCAGTCGCGCCTGCGAGAACTGCAGCCCGGCCTTCTTGGCCAGTTGCCTGGCGGTGCCTGGCATCAGCTGCAACAGTCCGCGCGCGCCTGCACTGGAGACCGCGCCGACATTGAATTCGCTTTCCTGGCGGGCGATCGCATAGGCCAGCGCCTTGCCCGAACCGGAAATATTGGCCGAATCGGGAATCACGCCAAGCGGATGTGACAGCGCACCGACATCGATGCCGCGCGCGCCGGCTATCTTGCCGACTTTGAGGGCCATGAAGTGGTTGTTCTGCTTCTCCGCCAGTACGGCGAGCAGCGCCAGTTCGCCCGGGCTGGTCAACTGCCCTGCCAGATCGCGATAAAGCGTTTCGGCGTAGCGGTCGTATCCGGCCTCTTGCAGTCGTTTGATCGCGCTGACGGCCTCGCGGCCAACGAAATTCTGACGATCGGCGGCACTCGGCTGCGGGTAGACGATGCTGAGCGCCTGCCGGCCAACGCGTTCGGCGGCCAGCTGGCCATAAAATGTCGTGCCATAGGCGGCGGCCTGGGCAAAATAGTCCTTGGCGCTGCCGGGGCCGCCGACTTCGGCGGCGCGGCCGAGCCAGTAATAGGCGCGCGACAGGGTCATCGGCCCCTGGGCCAACTCGGCGATGCGAGTGAAATGTGTTGCCGCGAGCTTGGGGTCATTCAGCCCGCGCAGGGCATACCATCCTGCATGGAATTCGGCATCGGCGGCATTGGCGGCACTTTCAGCGGCATGCGCGGCGACGATCCGGTAGGCGGTCTTGATATCGCCCTGGTCGACCAGTTCGCGCGACAGCACCCGGCGCTCGACCCACCAGGCGTCCGGATCGACCAATGATTCGCGATCGGCAGGTGCCTGCATCACCATTGCGGCGGCGTCGGCAAACTTCTGTTGCTTGCGCAGATACTCGGCTTGCGCGAAAAAATAGCCGGCGGAGCGCTGTGCGGCCGGCACGGCTTGCAACAGTTTCGGGGCGTTCTTGTCGCCTTTATCCGCTGCCGCCCAGGCCTTCGCCAATGGCTCCGCATCCGCCAGGGCGGCGACGCGCTGTGCCGAGCTTGCCCTGTCGGCGTAAAACATCCGCTCCATGCGAAAGCGGTGATCAGCAGCCGGGATCAGCGTGCCGAATTCGGAAATGAACGCTGTCTCATCCTTGGCCTCCAACAATGCAGTGCGCCAGAATGGCGACAGAACCGAGCGCGCGGCTTTGGCATTGCCCAACGCCACATAGGCATGGGCAAGGCTCATCACACCTTCGAAAGTCTGGGGCTGGCTGCCGTTGAATGCCTGCACGACAGTCTGCGGGTTGGGCTTTTCGCGGTACAGCGCGCGCTCGCTGTTCTTGCGCAAGGCCATCGTGCCTGGCCAGTTCGGCAGCATCTTTGCGGCATCGGCGATGTCGACGCTCGGTACCTTGTCGCCACCATACAATGCGATCGCCCACGCCAGGATGTGCTGGTCGAGCGAATTGGCCGGCAAAGCCTCACGCACGGCGCGGGCGCCGGCAATGTCGTTGGCGGCAAGCGCATCGAGGCCGCCCTTGAGCCGCGCAAGGCCGGCAGGGTCAGCGGTATTCGCCGCGTCAGAGTCTTGCAGGCCCGCCATTGGAATGGCCGAAGTCATTCGCGGGTCGACGCTGCTGCAAATCGCAATGCCTGGCACCAGCGCGAGCAGGGCGCCGAACAGCGCGAAAAGCTGAGGCCTCCTGTTTGGCGTGGTTTCGGTCATTTCCTGTCCTTGGCGATCACCAACAGGCATATAGTAAGCCTAGTCCGATGTGGTGAAGGGCCCGTTAACAAAAGGTTATCGAGGCCGTTCGAATTGCGCGTGCTGGCACCATCGCCATGCTTGCCGCGTAACAATGTCGAGACTATGGTGCGCCGCTTCGCTTTCAGCTAGAAGGCGCGACGATAAAACACTGATACATGTCGCCCAAAAGCAGGTACCGGTTTTGGGACTACGGCATGCGTGAACAACGAATGCATGTCGCCCAAAAGTGGCTGCCGGTTTTGGGACAACGACATGCATGAACAAACAAGTCCCAAGGAGTTGGACGATATGCTGAGA
>JBDSLV010000406.1:0-21207 GCA_039916205.1 Mesorhizobium sp.
CTCCTCGACGTCGTCGCCGGCAGTCGCCACCCTTGTCTCGAAGATCGGATCGACCGCACTTAAGCTGGCGGCGAGGAGGCTGAAGGTGGTGACCGAGGCGCCAGTCGAGGTCGTGCCTGTCTCAGCAACTGCATCGGGGGTGGCGGCGGTGAGGGTGACGCCGCTGCCGGCATGGTCCACTGCCGCATGGTTCCACATGGCAGAGACCTTCGCCGTCAGCGCGTCGAGAAATGTGCTGTCGAGATGAATGCCGAGTCTGGCCTCGGCCAGCCCGATGAGTTTTGGTTCACCACCGGTTGCCTGGTCCAAGGCGATGCCATGTCCGGAGATGAGGCTATCGAGCTTGGTCGCGGCAAGATCCAAGCCATGTGCGTGACTGCCCTTGCCGGTCTCGGCGGTCAAGCGGTCGCTGCTATCGGAGCGCGTCTCACCGCCATTCACCCTTCCGACCGGCGAGGTCCAGGAGTCATTGGTCAGCCAGTCGCCTTTGATGCCCGGTTCGATGCCGAACCCCGACATCAAGAGTTTCGCGCTGCTCCCACTGCCATGAGGCCAAACCAGTTTAGCCATGTCGCATCTCCTTCCGCACTTTTCCTCGATTCAAGACCAGAACCTCGTCATGCCCGAAGCGGACGCCGCGCTGGCGCCCCTCAACGTCGCTCCGCATCTAAAACCGGGGCCGAAAATCCATGGTTGGGCGGTTGGGTACAAACTGTGAGTTCCGCCATTGATCAGTCCGTTGCCTTCTTCATCCTGAGCCATGCGGGCGTCACGGCCGCAAGCAGGCGCAGGAGTGATAGCCCATCGCGCCCAAGGAACAGCGACGGCAGGATCCAGCACAGAAGCAAGCTTCCGGCGAAAGCCAGCAACGCCGCATCGACGAGCAGGGTGAGCGGTGGCAGCTGGAGTTCGCGCATCCATTCCACCAGCGACCAGACCCCCATCCCGACGGTGCCGGCGAGCGCGAGGCCTGGCAGGTGCACTCCCGCGAACTCCGTCCAACTCATTTTGGTTACGCGGAGGCTCAACTGCGACATGAGGAAGAAGTTGCCCGCGAAGGCCACGCTTACGCCGAATGCCACTCCCTCCACGCCCCATAGCTGGCCTGTGAGGGACCCGGCGAAGACACCGACGGTGAAGACAGCCTGGCGCCAAGCCCGGGCGTAGACCGTCCCAGTTGCCCGCGAGACGGAATCGCTGAGCTTGTAGCTCGTGCGGAACAGCATGCTGAACGCCAGGATCTGCAGTGGGGCGACGACGCCCTCCCATCCCCGCCCGAGCATCACCAGAACCAATTCGGGCGCGACGATTGCCACGACCACGCTGGCCGGCAGGACCAGCAAGGCACACCCCGAGAGCGCGCTGCGGTAGGCGCGGGCAAGCCGTGCCGGCTCCTCCTGGACCAACGCCATGGTCGGGAACAGGACGCGATCGAGAACCTGGCCGACGATGACAGCAGGCGTCGTCATGAGCTGCGAAGACAGGCCGTACACGCCGAGCGCGTCGGCGCCGAGCCAGCGGCCCACGACAAGCCTGTCGGCCTGGGTGGCGAGGTAATTGAAGACCCGGGCAATGGTGAAACCGCTGCCGAAATAGAGCAGCTCGAGGATGGCGCGCCGCTCCAGCAGAGGCCGCATCGGATGCGGCTGGCCGACGAGCAGCGCGATCATGCGGATGAATTGCTGGACCAGCACTGCCGCGACGAGCGACCAGATGCCGAAGCCGAGCCAAGCCAGAACCGGGGCGGCAACGACGTAGCCCGCAGTGAAGGCGCAGGCGTCGATTAGCGCGAGCCAGCGGAATCGCAGCGCGCGCTGAGCCGCGGCCAACGCTACCATGGAAACACCCTCGAAAAGGAAGATGAAGCAGATTGCACGCACGATCGGCGCCAGGTCAGGAAGCCGAAGCAGGCCGGCGATGGCTGGTGCCATTACCCAGACCAGCGCGGACACCGCGACCCCGAGGAGGCACGACAAGGTGAACCCGACCCGCAGATGCCGTTCCTCCAGCACAGGTCGCTGTACGATCGCTGGCGTGATGCCAAGTCCCTGGAAGATGGCCGAAAACTTGATGACGAACAGAGAAGCGGAATAGAGGCCGAACGCAGTCGGAGAAAGCAGCCGGGCCAGGACGACGAGAGCGACAATCTCCGCGACCGCAAGCGCCCCCATGGACAGGGCCGTCCAGAACATGCCCACGACACTTTTTTTCGCCAGCCCGCGCCGAATATCACTCACGCCTCTCTCCACTCACTTGGCCGAGCCATGCAGGTACGTTGAACCGGATTGCATCGATCCACCCGGCAGTCCGCGCCACACGGCTACTGGTCCCTGAACGCGCGCATCATCTGGTCCGTCAAGGGCTTCATCAGGTAGGAGATCACCTTGCGGTCGCCGGTTCGTATGAACGCCTCCACCGGCATGCCGGGAATGAGCGAGACAGGGCCGAGTTTCTTCAAATCCTTCGGGTCGGGCGTGATGCGCACTTCGTAGTAGACTTCATTGGTGTGCTGGTCGCGCGTTACATCGGCCGCGATCATGGACACCACGCCCTCAGTCTCGGGCGTTGTGCGCACGTTGAAGGCGGTGAAGCGAAGACGCGCACGTTGGCCGATCAAGAGCTGGTCGATGTCCTGCGGAGCGGCCTTCACTTCGACCGTGAGGATGTCGGTGTCGGGCACGATCAGCATGATTGGCTCGCCTGCGCTGATCACGCCGCCCACGGTGTGGACTGTTGATTGATGAACCGTGCCGCTGTCGGGAGCGCGGATATCGATGCGTGACAGCTGGTCCTGCGCGGTGACCTTTCGCTCCTCGAACTCGTCGATCTTTGAGTCGACTTCGCGCAGTTCGCTTCCGGTCTCGCTGGAGAACTCCTTGTCCAGTTGCAAGATCTGAAGCGCGACTTCGGCGATGGCCCCTCTTGCCTGCGCTACGCTGGACACAAGCTGCGCCCGCTCACCCTCGATGCGTGTCGCTTCGCGTTCATATTCTGTCAGTTTCGACTTGAGCACGAGCTTCATTTCAACAAGGCCGCGGATGTCGACGAGTTCGTCGTTGATGAGCTCGATCTCCTTGCTCTTTGCCGATTCCTGAGCCGAATAGCCTTCGATTTGTTTCCTGAGCTGCTCGACGCGTTCGCCTAGGCGTGCCTTGTTGCCGGATATCTCAACCCGGCGAAGCTCGAACAGTCGTTGTTCGCTGGCGACCGTGGCCGCAATCTCAGGGTCGTTCATCCGTGCCGCGAGCATCGGGGCAAGCGTCATCTGTTCATTGCCGTCGCGTTCGGCCTCAAGCCGCGACTTCCGCGCATAGAGTTCGTCCAGATTCCTTGTCACGTAAGCCATGCTGGCACGCGGAATGGTGTCGCTAAGCTGGACCAGAATATCTCCGGCCCGGACACGGTCCCCATCGCGCACGAAGATCTTGCCGACCACGCCGCCTGTCGGGTGCTGTACCTTCTTTTCGCTGGAATCGACGACCACGGCACCACGCGAAATTATCGCGCCCGAAATGTCCACCGTGCCGGCCCAGACTCCCATTCCGCCGACGAGCAGTGCGACGACAGTCAGCCCACCCGCGAGATTGCGGCGAATGGATCGCCGGTTGGAAAGCGATCGGTTCAAGATAGCAGCCGTCATTGCCCGTTTCCCATGTCTCGGACGTCGTCAATTCGGCAGTTGAGGCGAGCTTGAAACCGGCTGCAGCCCCTCGGTGTTGACCTGTGGCATCGGAAAGAGTTTGGAGAGAACGCATTCCCTCGTGCCGAACATGTGCATTTGACCTTCCTTCATCATCAGCAAGAAATCGACAGTGGTGAGAATGTTCGGGCGGTGCGCCACGATCGCCACAATGCCGCCGCGCGCCTTGACGCCCAGGATGGCCTCGGCCAGCGCCATTTCGCCTTCGATGTCGAGATTGGAGTTGGGTTCGTCGAGGACGACCAGGAACGGATCGCAATAGAGTGCGCGTGCCAGGGCGACGCGCTGGCGCTGCCCAGCTGAAAGCGCGGTTCCGCCCTCTCCGATCTGGGTCTCGTAACCGTTGGGAAGACTGATGATCAGCCGATGGACACCCGCCGCGCTGGCGGCGGCGACAATGGCCTCCGGGTCCGATCCGGGATCGAAGCGGGCGATATTGGCGGCAACCGTTCCTGCGAACAGTTCGACGTCCTGTGGAAGGTAACCTATGTAGCGGCCAAGTCGCTCCGACGACCATTGATCGAGCGCTGCGCCATCCAGCTTGATACGGCCCGCCAGCGGTCGCCATGCGCCGACCAGGCCACGAACGAGGGTCGATTTGCCGGAACCGCTTGGGCCGATGATGCCGAGCACGGAGCCGGCGTCGAGGCTGAATTCCACACCCTGCACGATGATCCGTTGCGTGCCCGGCGCGCCGATCGCGATCCGCTCTAAAGTCAAATTCGAAGCGGGCACCGGAAGCGCCATCGGCTGAGCATTTTGCGGCAATCGGGCAAGCAATTTGCTCAACCTGCTCCAGCTCTGGCGTGCGGCCACGAAGTTGCGCCAATGGGCAATGGCAAGATCGACGGGCGCAAGCGCGCGGCCGGCGAGGATTGAGCCAGCGATAATGACCCCGGACGTCGCTTCGCCCTGAATCACCAGCCAAGCGCCAATGGCGAGCATTGCTGACTGGAGCATCAGCCGCAGGGCGCGAGCGAAGCTGCCGAAACCGCCCACGATATCGCTGACACGCTGCTGCTGCGTGAGATATTCGCGGCTTGCTTCCCGCCAATGGTCGTGCAGGCGCTGGCCCATGCCCATTGCCGCAAGAACCTCCGCGTTGCGGCGGCTGGCTTCGGCGAAGCTGTTGCGCCGAATGCCCGTAAGCACCGCGGCACCCATGGGTTTGCGCGTAAAGACCTCGGTCGCGGCCGTCAGCGTCACCAGCACGATCGCACCGCCAATGGCGGTGATGCCGAGGGTCGGATG
The DNA here is from genome assembly GCA_039916205.1 of Mesorhizobium sp. Classification (GTDB taxonomy): domain Bacteria; phylum Pseudomonadota; class Alphaproteobacteria; order Rhizobiales; family Rhizobiaceae; genus Mesorhizobium. Next base: position 4,952 of record JBDSLV010000406.1, read on the forward strand.
AAGGCCCCAGATGATGACCATATAAAAGGGCAGCCAGGGAAAGTCGAAAAGCGTGCTAGGCCCAGGGCTCGACAGAAATGTGCGGATGTTGTCGAGATCGCGCTGCGGCTGCAGCCCGTCACCCTGCTGACCGATGTACAAGGGCAGCCTCGATACGGCGGTGAATACGCGTCCCCCGACCGCTTCATCCAGTTCGGCGCCGATCCGGGTCATGATGCGGCCGCGCACAAGGTCGATGACGGCCTGTCCTATAAACAGAACCGCCGCCAATATCGCCATGGCCACCAGAGTAGGAATGCTGCGGCTGGGCAGGACGCGATCATAGACCTGCAACATGAACATCGCGCCGGTCAGCATGAGGATGTTGCTCACGCCGCTGAAAACCGCAACGCCTGCGAACGCTGCCTTGCACGAGCGCAACGCAGAGCTCAGTTCCGAACCAGGCGCCGGCTGGATGTCCCGGACAGGCGACTGGGCGCCGGTGTTCGCGACCGCGCGTGGCAAGGTGGCTCTTCGTGTCCGTCGTGTCTTGCGGCCGGCTACCACGAGCAAACCCAAGGCTGCGACCGTCAGCCAAACCGGGAGAGCGTTCGGACCGGCCAGCCTGGCCAGCGGATCGGAAAAGTCCGTGACGAGATCGGTCCAGGGGCGCGTCTGCGGGATCCTTTCGAAATCGACAAAGCGTGGCAGAAACTCAATTCCCAGAAGCGTGAGAGCGAGGAGCAACAGGATCGCGCCGGGAATGCGCCATCGGACGATGGCGCGGCGGCGGGGCGGCGGGCGGCGTGACGTCTTGCGCCGCGCCGTTGCGCGCAGAAGGCCCAGCGGCCTCCGTTCCGTTTCGACATGGGAATTCGCCCGGTGGAGACGACTCCCCAAGGCTGTCAATGCTGCGCCAAGGATCACAGTCAAAACTCCGAAGATGAAGTCTACCCCTGAAGTGTCGGTGCCCGGGAACGTGGGGCAGGTGTTCGTGTTTATTGGCCGACGATGCTGGGCTGGATGGCCGGACCCTCAGCATTTGGGGTCGCTACTGTTCCAGATTCGGGAGTGTAGAACCCTTTGTTGGCCACAATGGAGACCTCGATGACATCGCCAGCTCTCACTTCCGTATTTTCATCGGCGACGAGATCATGGGCGACCTTCTGGTCGCGCCTAAAAATCGAAATCTTTACAGATCCTTGCAAGTCATCGAACGTCCTTTGGTCGCCATAAGTAAAGATAAATAGAAGCTTATCGGCAACGTAGCGCATTTGACTTTGAGTTTTTCCAAGCTCGACCTGCGTGTCCTGGGTCTGCGCGATCAAGTCCATCTCATAAGTTTGATGCTTTTTCCGTAACTCACTCTCCGAGTTCAGCATCGCCTGCTGCGCCTGCTCCAGCTGAAGCTCGGTTTGCGCCAATTCAGCCCGATAGCTGGTATGTGCTCTTTCCGCGGTCATGACATTCGAGTTCGTTATCAGGCCTTTTTCCCGTAGCGACCGGGCGGACTGCAGTTCTTCGAGTTGAATGTTCGCGGTCTTTTCCCGCTCCTGCCGCGCGGCGGCCACCATATCTGCTTCCTTCTTCGTCCGATCCAACGAGGCCTCGAGGAAGGAAATGTCATCCCGATACGCGGCGAGTCGCGCGTCCAGCTGGGCTTGTTCGGACGCCACGATGTCGGCAATCAAATGTCCGCCAAACTCGATCGGCGGATCTGGCGGACCAACGAAAGACTTATCCTGTCGACTTTCCGCCTGTAGCCGGGCGAGCCGAACCTTCAGGCGATATTCTTCGATCGCCAGATTTGAGCGCGCGCTGCGCAGATCGGCAATTTGCAGGGCTGGCTCCATGTTTCCCACGGCGGTAGCCCGAAAGCCGCCTGCTATTGCGAGTGCATGTCGAACCGTTATTCCCGGTTGAAACGGGTACGATCCCGGATGAGCGACTGTCCCGGAAATAAAGAATGGCCGGTACTGGCCGATCTCCACTTTGACAAAGGGTTCGAGGATCAGCTTCTGCTGCTGAAATGCGCGCTCAATGGCTTGCGACAGGGCAACGGTGGTGAGACCGCGCGCCTGGATATCGCCCAACAGGGGAAGTGATATCGAGCCCCGATCATCGACCACGACTTCCAGCGGATAGGACGCCTCGCCGATCACGGACACGCGTAGGACGTCACCGGTGTCGAACGCATACCCATCCGCCCGGGATACATTTGCGGTGACCAGAACAAAGGCAATGGCGAGGCCACCGATCACTGTCAATATGCGGTTGGCCGCAGGTTCAAATTTGGCGAATAGCCGTCGGCTCCAATCGTTCCCTCGGAAAGGCTTGGATGGAACCTGCTGGTCAGCACGCAAACGCATCGTCGTACTCCGTTGTCTTGCCTGCCTTCAGGACCAATCGACATTCGTTGGCCGGAGCGTGACAGGAGGGTAATCGTTCAGGTCAAGAAGCACTTCGCGCGCTCCGTTGGGGAGCGGACGGCTCATCGAAATCCGTGCAGTCCCAAGGTTTGCTTGGCCAGGCCGTCGCGAATTCGTGCGTCGTTCGGCTTGGCGGCTGAAAGGGCTGACTCCAGGACGGATTGATAAATCAGCTCGACCTTGTCGCACATGGAATCCAGCCCCCAGGACGAAAGGTCGGTGCGTTTGGCGCCATCGGCCAGTCGAGCGCGATAGTGCTCGTTCTCAAGGAAGTCGGCGACCGCCGCCGCCGCGGCGCCCACGTCTTCAGCCGGCGTCACGATCCCGTTCACGCCATGCTTCACAACCTCTTCCACGCCGGGCAAGTGCGAGACCACACTGGCTCGGCCGCCCGCCAGATACTGCATCACGACGCGAGGCAATCCTTCTCGCATCGACGTCAGGACACAAACGTCCGCCAGGCTGATCAGCCGCTCGGGCTCGCCATGGTAGCCGATCATGCGAACCCTGTTTGCGAACGGGGATCGTCCGATCGCCGCTTCGACAGCGGATCGCGCCGGACCCTCGCCGGCCAGGAGCAGTCGCACGTTGGGAATTCGGTCGACCACTTGCCCGAATGCTTCAATGAACTCGACGTGGCGTTTTCTCGGTTCCAGTGCCGCCAGCATCAGGACCACCGGCGGCTTTGGCTCACCTGCGGCGGTCCCAAGAAGCCGATACGGTTCTTGCGGCCATTGCGCGTTCGCGAAACGCGCCAGATCGAAGCCGGAGTGGACGACATGGTGCTGATCGGGGCCGCCCAGATGATTGGCGATGCAAATGTCGCGCATAGCCTGGCTGACATCGATGTAAGCGCGCGTGAACTTCGCGGCCAAGCGTTCAGCAGCCAGGAACATCAGCCTCTGCGCGGCGCCGACGTGCACGAAAGGCAAAATGTGCACCCCGTGTATGATGCCCGGGATATCGGCTTGCTTGGCGGCAAGGCGGCCGACGATGCCGGCTTTGCTTTGATGTGTGTGCACAATGTCGGGCCGCCAATCGCGCAAAAGGCGCGTGAGTTGCCCGAATGCAGAGATGTCACGGGATGGCGAAATAGAGTTGATGAGCTTTTCCAGGGTCACCACCCTGAGGGTTCCGGCGACGGATGCCCGCAGGGCCGGGTCGTATTCCTCACCATGAACCAACATCACCTCGTGGCCGTGCCGCACCTGGGCGAGACAGCAAGCCAGTGTGTTCTCTTCGGAGCCTGCTCGGAGCAGTCGGGTTAGAACATGCGCGATCTTCATTTGCTTATACCTCAGGGGACATGAAATCCGGCGGGCAGAGCTTCTGGCGGGGTGTATCGAGTTGGAGCGTCCGTGGGCTCCTTCGGTCTCCTCTCGCGGGCATGGCCAGGACTGCCCGCCTCGGTGAGATCGCGCAAAAGGGTTCCCATTCGTGTCTGTTTTGGGGGTGAGTGTCGGACGGGTTAGCCGCCAGATTTGCCTCTTACAGAGACAGCCAGATCTGCCTGAACAGGTCCTGGTTGACTGCTTCTATGCCGGCGCTGGCATCAACGGTCCGGATGTCCTTGTCCCTGGCCCGCAGTTCCGCCATCAGCGAAAGCCGATCATCGAACGCATCCTTGCGGATTTCTCCCGGCTTTCGCTTCTCGGAGACAGTAAAATCGGAGACCAGGTGCAGAGTGAGATGCGGACGGCACGCTTCCATCTTTTGATAGAGTTTCTGCTCGAGCCGGGCGAGAGCCGACAGGCCTGGGACAGAGAACAGATGCGGTGGGATCGTTGGCCCATCCAGATATCCCCGGCGCTGCGCCTGTGGCCACCTGTCACAAATGACGATCAGGCCACGCGTCGCCCATCGATGCGCGCGCTTCACAACGGCATATCGCTCAAACGCAATCAAAACCGCCCACAATGCCAACGCCGTCGCGGCAACGCCCCCCTTGGTCCAATTTCGGTGGGATAAATCCTTGCCATCGTCGTGGGCCAATGATTTCAGGCGGCGCCTGTGGGGAAAAACCAGGCTCTGCAGCCTCTTGCGAAGCCACCACCCATCGCCGTCGCCGGTTCCGGCATATGCCTGCGCACATCCGAATTTCCATCGAAATGTCTGTGTCAGCCGGTCAACCTGAGTGCTCTTGCCCAGGCCATCAGGACCCACGAGCGCCACCACAATTCCGCCAGCCATAGGCCGCCTCTTCGGTGGAAGGCGACCGGGCATCAGGCGTTGAAGGAACCTCAGTGCGAGGTATGAGGTCTTGCGGGCCAGATGCACCGCGGCATCGGCGATTCCATGGACTGCCGTGAGGCCACACATTGCCCGGATCGAACGCCGCAGCCTGGCAAGATCTCCGCGTTGGGCGGCCAAACCGTCGGGGCTTTGCAGGAACCGGCAGCTGACCGCTCTGCCGCCGCCAAAGCTGTATTCCGCGACATGCAACCCTTGCTCGTCGGACGGAAACGGCAGGCGTGCAAGCTGGTTCGGACGATGATCGCCCATGGCGACCCATTGCTTCCACGGGAGTGTTGTCCATGTCCGAAAGGCGAAGCGGGCGATCGCCATTCGAATCTCGTCTTCGGGAGAAACGACGGGAACGGACACGCCGTCGACATAAATCGCCTCCCAATGCGCAATCGCCGCATGGTCGAATGCCAGGTAGCGCTTGCGGAACTCCCAGCCGACCCGGACTCCGATATGCATGTCGAGATGGAGATAGCGGCCACGTGAAAAGTCAGGCACGAACCAGTCCTCCCGGCCGGCGCAGACATTGTCGTAGCAGGACAGGCTCACGCCGCGACGGCCGTGCAATTGACTGACGATCGAGCAGAAGACCGGGTAGTCATGCTTGTCCAAAAGGACATCCAGATCGTCCCGGCCAGCAAGTCCGTCTTGCACAGATCCGAGATCCTGAATTATTCCATACTTCAGGCCGGCTTCATTGAGCGCCCGAAACAGCACGGCTGCAATCGGCAGGGTCGGTTCCGTTTCAAAGGAGTTCAACGGCGCGCTTCCGTCATCGCGGACTGGCCCTTGACCTGCTGCGCTGTCCGCAACGGCGTCGTGCCGGAATGCCTTGCGCTGCCGGGTGAAGACCTGCCGCGGGCTTGCGCCATGCTCCCTGGCCAACACTGAACCATCCGCGCCATGTGCCAGCGCTTCCAGCTGCAAGCTGTTTCTAGACTCTTCGGGAATGGTCGAGCTTGGCTCGTATTTTCGTGAGTATCGCAAGGGATCTCTCGCAGTCGATCGCGACGGGCGTCATTCGCCCGTCGTCGCCGAAAACATCATCGAACTGGCATTATGTGTGTCCAAACCCTTGGGCGGGCTGACTTTGTCGGAACGTGGCTCGACCGAGTTCCGAATGCCGATCCGCAGGTTCGAATTTGGCTCTTGCAAGCTGCCGCACCGAGGGTGAATTGGGTGCCAACTCATCACTCCAGGCGGCGTCAGATACTGCAAAGAAATAGTAAATCAAAAATCGAAAAGGTCAATTTCGAGAAACTACCGACAATTTATCCCTATTAATAAAAATAGGGATTGAACGGTTCATGATATCAAGAAGAATTCTTACCGCTCCAGTTCTTCCAACGTGATCAAGGACCCCGAGTTGATCCGCGAAGGGCCCGTCGACGACCCTTATTATTTGCCCCGTCCTCAATAGGACGTCCGGGTGCAAGATTCCGTCGTTGTCGGTTGCTGATATCAAGGATTCAACCACGCCATGTGGCGCCGGTATTGGCAATCCACCGCTCATGACTAGCTTTCGGACGCCTACGGTTGAGTTGATTGGATACCAGCTCTGCTGATGAACGGCCAGTGAGACGAACAAATAGCAGTCGAAATACGCATTGTAGACGGTCTTGGCACTGCGAGCGTGGCGGACAAGTTGCCTCCGCTTGGGCAGGTACGTTCGGAAGTTTTGCGATAGCAGGTGCCTCTCGGCCAGGCTCTCGGAATGCTGGTGCGTCTGGACCACGCACCAACGCGCGGATTCACCGTCGTGAACTTCTCCTGCCGGCCCTGGGGCCTGATTGTAGTGCAAGTCAGCGTGCAGCATGGCAAATATTGTTTCATCCTCTAATTGAGGTAGTAACTGTCCGAGACACTGCTCTCGAGCGATGTGTAACGGCCGTATTTCGGCAGCTTTGGTTCGTTCACCATCGTCAGGGCGATGCCGGCAATCTTGGACCGGCCACCAAGGCTTCGAATTCCCTCGGCAACAGCCTCGCGCGAAGTTTCGCGCCACTTCACGACAAAGACGACTTTGTCGACATGCCTCGCCAGGATCGAGGCATCGGCCGCAGGTCCAACGGGTGGTGCATCGATGATCACAGTGTCGAATTTCCCTCGAAGCTCTTCGAGCAGCGAGCGCATTCGCGCCGAAGCCAGAAGGGCAGGCGGGTTTCGGGTCTTTGCGCCAGCAGGCAGCAGGGAAATCCCCGAACGTTCGTCCAGATGAATCGCATTTGTGGCCTTGACCGGCAAAGTCAGGAGGTCGACCAGGCCGACCTTCTCCGCCATGCCGAAGAAGGCCGTGGTGGCCGAAAGCCGCAAGTCCGCATCAATGATCAGAACCCGTTCGCCATCAGCCACGGCAGAGCAGGCCAGGCTCAACACCAGAGTTGTCTTTCCTTCACCGGGCATCGCCGATGTCACCAGCATCAGGCGCGGTGAGCGGTCCAGTGCCGGTGCCGCCTCGATGCCCAGGCGGAGCCGCCGCACAGCTTCGCTATATCTGGATAGCGGTCTGCGCTCGAGATAGGCCACGGGCTGGGCTTGCGACTGGGCGTCTCTCGACCAGCCCGCCATCCTCGGCACGGACGCAAGAACTGGAACAGCCAGTTCGTCCTCTATCTGTTTCTTCGCCATGAAGCCGGAAGCGAAAAGTTCACGAAGAACGGCGCCCGCGCCCCCGAAGAAGACGCCGAGGACCAACCCCAGAGCCGCGAAGAGAGGCCTGTTCGGGAAGCTGGGCGATACCGGAACACCTGCACCGGTGATCACACGGACGCCGCTATTGAGGAGGGTGGACTTTTCCTCGGTGAGCTTGGCGCGTGACAGGAACGTCTCGAAGAGTTCCTTGTTTGCGGCGGCAATCCTTTCCAGATCGCGCAACTGGACGCCTACCTGGCCTTCGATTTCGGACCGGTTGGATACCGAGTCCAAGGCCCGAGCCAGAGAAGCCTCGCGGGCCTCGGCGGCGTCGACTTCATTCTTCAGATTGCCGATAAGGCGCTGGACTTCGGCGGTAATCTGTCCCTCGATATCGTGGCGCTCGGCTTGGGCCGCCATGACATCGGGATGTCGTTCCCCATATTTCAATTGAAGGTCGGCTTCGCGCCGCGTCACTCCGGAGAGCTGGGCCCGAAGTGCGCTGATCACGACGGACTGCAACACGTCAGGTATCGACTGGATGTCACCTCCAGTGCTCAGCAGTTTGTCAACTTGCTGGTACTGTGCCCGCTTCGAGGACAATTCGGCGCGCGCGGTGATCAACGCGATATTCAGTTCGGACAGTTGCTGGTCAGTCAAACTGCCCGCTGGTGTCGCCAGCAGGTTGTGATCGATCCGAAACTTTTGGACAGTTTGTTCCGAGCGGCTCAGTTCCTCTCGCAGAGATGCGGCCCGCTCACTGAGCCATGTCGACGCTTTTCTGGCTCCCTCATAGCGGGACCTTACACGATCGGCGACATAGGCCTCGGAAACTGCATTCGCCAGGGATGCTGCTTTTTCCGGGTCGTAAGCGGTCACGGAAATCTCAATAACGTCCGCCAGTCCGACGCGCGAGACGCCCAGCGCGCCTTGCAGCCATTGCAATGCCGACGGCCCTATCTTTGGGTCTTCCGTCAGCTTTTCGCTCTCGACGACCTTTTCGAGGAGTGAGGCCGACCTCAGGACCGCAAGCTGACTTTCGATAAATGTTGAATTGTCCGCAAAATCAGAATTCGAATAATCCTGAGGGGTCATATAATCATTCGGAGCATCAAGTAAGACTTGTGCAACCCCCGTGTACGACGGTGGAAGGACATAGGCGGCAACCACAGATAGGCCGAATGTGATCGCTGCGATAACGCACACCTGCTTCCATCGCCGGAGAAGGAAATCAAGGATCTCCCTGACGTCGAGCGGCAGCAATTCTCGAGTCATGATCGGATTGTCAGTTAGACTAACCATTTCCAAATCCTTGCGATGAGCAACACAAGTCCCACCCCTTCAGCGTTGGCTGAATGGCCGTCATTTCAAAATGGTTCGGGCAGTTAGTTGTTAGGCGCGCTCAAGCGCGTCAAACGTAAAGGTTCGAGCCCCGCCATTCGGCATGTCCAAATCGCCCTCTTCCGCCCGCAGACCGATCGCGACACCGGTCAGATGGAAACATATCATCTTCGCGGACACCCTCGCCATAACTACAATTGAGTAGTAACTCGGCTAAAGGTCGATCTGGTCTACCCGGCAGCCTTTCAGGGCTTCTATCTACGACAACGCTGCCGTCGTGCGGGGGCGCGCGGAGGATCCGCGCCACCCCAGACGACAGGAACGCGGCGGATTTCGACGAGTCTGAGGTGGACATGGAAACGTACAGTGAAATCGTCTCGGCGCTTGCAGATTGGACGACCAGCAGACCGGGCGCCATTCTGATAATGTCAGCAACCTTGCCGTTGCCACTTCTTCTGAAGCAGGGCCGGTCGTTGAGCTTTGGCGCCCTTGCAGTCTGTCTCGGGGCAGCCATGTTCATTTGGTTCGGTATCGAAAGCCTTGCAGGGGCATTCCTGATCGTTCTTGCAAACAGTTTCCTGGTTTCGGTTGCGCTGCTTTCCAGCCTGAAACGTTTGACGCAAATCGAGGATCGCATGGCATTGGTCATGTCGGCACTCGACAACCTGGAGGTTGCCGAAGAACGACGGCAGACTTACGGCGCCAAGCATTCCCTTGTCTCGCGATTTCAGCCGCGCCGGAAGCCAGAAGCCGGAACAACGGAACAGATCGTCACGGCCGGCGCAACGGATGGTCCCGCAAGGGAGATGCAGGTGATCCCCGGTCCGCCCTGGCAAGAACTACAAGGGCCCGATCTGAGATTGGAAACTGTGGCTCCGGTGTCAACTCGACCAAAAGGACGCGATCCTGTCGTCAGAAAAAAGTCGAACATGGCTGCGTTCAAGCTGAACGGTTCTGCTGGCGATAGTTCCCGCCAGTTGAAATTGAAGCGACCACAAAAGTCAGGGTGACGGTATCGCCCGGCCGAACCCGGAAGGACGGCCGCTGGCGCCCTCATGGGCAAGGTTACCGAAGCCGATCGGGAAATGGTTGCAAGGCGGGGCGTCATGGCCGAGATGGACCGGCAACTCGCTTCGGCTTCATCTCGATCAGCAATGTCGTGCATTCGATAGGGTGCTCCAACGAAATCCTGCCTCCTCCGCAAGATCCTTTGATGGCCGTCACATTCACTGTCGGCCGCAGCGAAGCGGCCGCGCTCGCAAAGATCGATCTCCTCACCTTTGCATAATGATGGGCTGCCGGCCGCGATGCTGTTGCCCAATTCCAGTTCTGCACGGGGTATTTTTCTGGGAGAGCCACGGGGTGGCCCTCAAGTCGAACTCGGCTTCAGCCTAAATTTTCAGATCACACAAGGTAGTAAGTTTGCACCCAAAGGTGGTAGACTGCTAGCCACTTGGATAACATGATAGATGGAACTTTTTGTGTAGTTGATGGTTCAGCTGTAGGTTGATCGGGGGCGATCACGGATCGGGTTATCCAGGGCAAGATGGGCTTATCAAAGCAGACTTTTGGATTGGCGCGGGCACCTGCGCTTGCCGACAAAAATTGGGAGAAGGGGATCTCTCTACTGCAGGGAGCTGTGCGCCGGCGTTACCCGGCCAACACAACGATTGCAGGCCAACATCAGGCCAAATCTCTTATCCTGATCATCACTGCCGGGTGGGCGGCCTTCGCCAAGGTGCTGCCGAATGGCTCGCGACTGATCGTCGATTTTGCGCTTCCTCACGAAGTTGCCCTGATCGAGTTCTCGGGAGAAGCCGGCGAGACCGTAACGGCTTTATCGGACGTGACCGCGACCGAGCTGACCGGTCCCGTCCATACTTGTTCTTCGCGCTATCCGCAGCCCGTTTGTGAGGCCATCCTGCTGGCTGAGGCAAATCGATACTCAAGGGTTGTAGAACATCTGGCAGGTGTCAGTCGAAAGGGAGCCGTGGAGCGCACGGCCCATTTGCTTCTCGAACTCGCCTGCCGCGCACATCGATCGGCAACGAGTTATCCGGACCGCTTTGAATGCCCGCTGACCCAGGCCGAACTGGCCGACGCGTTAGGGCTTTCGGCCGTACATGTAAGTCGCGTGTTGAAGGAATTGCGAGAAAGCGGCTTGGCTTCGTTTCGCAATGGCCTGGTCGAATTGCATAACCATGCGGGACTTATAAAAACAGCCGGATTTGATCGGTCTTACATGTCGAGCTGACGTCGTGCGGCTCTGTGGAAGGTCCCCGATTGTGGGGACTATTCGACTTTCGCTTGCCGAGGCAGTGCCCCCCGTCTTCCGGCGCGCCAGCCTAGCCGGCTGAGTGGGGCGAGGATAGCGATGGTCACGCTAGCCCAGGTGGTGGTGCGCTCGCGGCGGGTTTTGCATTGTTGACGGATCATATTTTGGACTTCCGAGTAACCAAGTGCCGTCAGGATCCAGCTATTAAGCTGCGAGGATCTCCTCCACATCGGGCTGTTGTCGCCCGCTTGAGCAATCGGCACATTGAGATGATCCGCCTTCCGGAGCAGCCGCCGCGTTTTTATCTCCGCAATCCGTTCATGGTAGGGCAACGCTTCCCAATGATGCCGGTACGCGGCTTTTTCCCGCTCCGCTGGCGTGCCGGCCTTTGCCAGTTCGACCTCATAGGAATAGTCGAGCGTCCTGATGGTTCGCCGGTACGCATCAATTTCTAACAGCTCTTTGATCTGGAACGGTATCGTCATACGGCCTCCCAAGCTCTGAGCCCAAGAGAACGCTACAATCTGATATGGCGTTCAGACCATTCCACCACTTGGATGAGCTCGTAACGCAAAGGAACTAGGATGGCAGCTTTCGCGACGTTACCGGCGATTTGGCTTTTTGATCGCCTGATGGCCCCCACATTATCGCCGGCGATTGGAGCATGAGCAGGTTAGCACGGTCATTGCCAAGTACCGTCATCGCCCACAGTGCGGCATCTGCCCGTGGTCACTGCCGAGCGCGATTGTAGCGACGACGCCGTGGCCGGCGTTGATGTCGAGCATCCTGCCCGCCGCATGAAATTTCTTCAGCTAGAGATGAATAGCCTCAAGTTGACGCCCATGGACCGCCTCGCGATATCCCTTTGACAGGTCGGGGGATTTTCCATGAAACTATTTGCGCGCCGGAAGACAGTTTTTGAGAAGCCCGCGATCTGTACCGCTCATCTCTTGCGCTTTTCTTCATCCTTCTTTGCAATCGCCGCCAGCGTCTGGGCCAGCCAATCCCAAGCCGAGACGATTACCATTTCGACCGCGACGACCGTCCCGGTATCATCCGTCACGGAGGCGACAGGAACCGTCAACGTGACGCAGACAGGTTCCGTCACAACGGAGTTCGGAGGCAATAACGCCATTCAACCCTACCTTACTCCAGGGCTGGGGGCATGGACGGTCAATGTCGACGGCTCCGTCAAGGTTCTCGATGTCGACAGTGACATCCATGGCATCTGGCTGCGAGCGGGTGGGGCGGTCAATGTCAGTTCGACCGGAACGGTTGAAGGTTCACGCAAGGGTGTCGTGATCGAAGGCAGTCTGGCAAATGTCCAGAACGACGGCCTGATTTCAGGCAGCTGGATTGCCGTGCATGTTCTCGCCGGCGGTACCGTCGAAAACCGCAACGTCATGCTTGGAGGCGTGGTCTTCGCGACGTCGCCCACTCCAGGCAGCTTCGTCAACAAAGGGAACGTTTCGAGCAACGGTGGCGGCTTTGGGGTCATCATGAACGGGGGCGGATCCCTCGACAATTCAGGCACCGTCGCCTTCACGAACATTGGCCAGGGGTTTTGGAGCCAGGGGAATACCACCTTCACCAACAGCGGCACCTATACCGCCAAGGGGGATGCGTCATTCGCCAGCGCCGTCTATGCGGTGTTGCTGCAGAACGGCAACGCCGTCGCGAACAATTCGGGCGCCATCGAGGGCCGCGACGTCGGCCTGTTCGTATCGCAGGGCACCGCTGACGTCACCAATTCGGGCACCATCACGGCAATGAAAGTACATGCCGTCGTCTTGCAGACCACCGGTGCGGCGTCCTTCAAGCAGACGGCCGGGTCGCTCAACGGCGGCACGCATGGCCTGTCCGTCGTGACATCGGGAGATACCACGGTAGCCATAACTGGCGGTTCCATAACCGGCGGCCTTTCAAGCGCGGCCGGTATCGGCGCCAGGTTCGGTGGCAGCGGCAATACGCAGATGAGCGTGACGAACGCGTCAATCACCGGTGCCGCGGCGGCAATCCAGGGCGGCACGGGATCCTTCGACCTGTCCCTGCTCCAGGGAAGTGTCATCAATGGCGATGTGAAGCTCGGGTCAGGAAATTCCAGCCTGAAGCTGGAGACCGGCGCATCCGTCCAGGGCAACATCGATGCCGAGGCCGGAACCAATACATTGCTGCTGGCAGGCTCAGGCAATGGCGGTTTTCAGGGAAATTTCCTGAATTTCGCATCAGCCAAGGTTGATGCCGCCGGCGGTAAATGGACGCTTGGCGGCGGCGGCACGTTTGTCAACGGAGTGGAGCTCGTCGCCGGATCGCTTGCCGTCAACGGCACTCTGACCGGCACAGTCGCTGTCAAAACCGACGCCAGGCTGGGCGGCACCGGCACCGTCGGCGCAACGACGATCGACGCCGGCGGCGTGCATGCGCCCGGCAATTCAATAGGCACGCAGACCGTCGCCGGGAACTACGTCAACCATGGTATGCTGCAGATCGAAGCGACACCCAGCGCGGCTGACCAGGTCAAGGTTTCGGGCACTGTCGATATTGCCGGCGCCACGCTCGACCTGCTGATGTCACCCAATCTGGCGTCCAGTTGGAACCTCTCCAACGGACCCTTCATGATCATCGACAACGACAATACGGATGCGGTGGCCGGTGTGTTTGGTGCCGTCAGCAAGAACCTCCTGTTCCTGGATGAGAAGCTCAACTACGCCGGAGGGGACGGCAACGACGTGATGCTGGAACTGGTTCGCAACGACATCGAGTTCGCTGAGGTCGGCGTCACGCCCAACCAGCAGGCAGTCGCTGGCGCCATCGACAGTCTCAGTTCCGGCAATCCGCTGTGGAACGCCATCGCTCTGCAAAGCGACGCCGCGGCGACCCGCAACGCTTTCGACCAATTGACCGGCGAGATCCATGCCTCGGCCAAGACCGCGCTCATAGTCGACACCCGCCTCGTGCTCGACGCGATCAACGAAAGGTTGCGCGCGGCTTTCTCCGGGACTGGCATCACTGCTTCACTGCCCGTCATGGCGTTCGGCGAGGGAGGGTCCGAACTCGCCCCCGCTACCACCGATCGTTTTGCTGCCTGGAGCACCGCGTTCGGATCCTGGGGCCATGCGGAGGAAGATGGCAATGCGTCGCTGCGGCGATCCACTGGCGGGTTCGCGGCCGGTGTCGACGGCCTCGTTTTCGAAGACTGGCGCCTTGGTGCGCTGGCCGGGTACAGCCGTACCAATCTCGACATGCAGGACCGCGCTTCGTCCGGCGACAGCGAAAACTACAGTCTTGGCCTCTATGGCGGCGGGAGATGGAACCAGTTTGGTTTTCGCACGGCTGCGACTTACACGTGGCACGATATTGAGACCGGCCGTACGGTCGCCTTTCCCGGCTTTACAGACAGCCTGCAGGCCAAATATGCGGCGCGCTCTTTCCATGCTTTCGGCGAAGTCGACTACAGCATCGACACTGTGCCGGCTGCATTCGAACCCTTCGCAAACCTTTCTTATGTGAGCCTTCATACCGACGGCTATTCTGAGACTGGGGGTGCCAGCGCGCTTCATGCGGAAGGCCAGACCACGCAAGCAACATTCACAACGCTCGGGCTGCGCGCCTCGTCCGGGTTCGACCTCGCGAGCATGCACGCTACGGCACGAGGGACGATCGGCTGGCGCCATGCTTTTGGCGACACCACCCCATTGTCCACTTTCGCCCTCGGCGGCTCAGAACCCTTCACCATTGCCGGCGTGCCGATCGCCAGGGATGTCGCGGTTGTTGAGGCCGCGATTGACTTGAACCTCAGCGACAATGCCGTCTTCGGTGTGAGTTACAGCGGACAACTGGCCTCACACAGTCGGGATCATGTCTTCAACGTGAAGGTGGCGGTGAAGTTCTAGGCGAGAGGATGTTTGGCCGGCTGATATCGGCGCCGTGTATGGCGGCTCACTCGTTTCACGTTGGCTACCGACAGGTCAGGCCGCGCGCCGTTCCCTCATGAAGCCATCGCGCAGGTGGGATTCGAAAGAGCGCACCGCCGGGCTGGCGTTCTGCGCCGGTCCGTAGAGATTTATTGCGAATGACGGCAGTCGGGGCACCCCGCATTCGGGTCCCAGAATCTCGAGGTCAGCGGGAGCATATGTCTCAAGCCATACCGATACCGCCAGGTCGGCGCGGGTTGTCGCCGCCGTTGCCTCCATGCTGACGTTCTCGAATACGGTGCGCCAGTCTCGTCGCGCCTTGTCGAGCGCTTCGATGACCACTGGCCGGAATGCGCAGGTCTCCGAGACCATCGAGACCGGAAGCGGCTTCTTGCGATAGGCCCGTCCTTGCTTCGCGCCGGCCCAAACAAGCCTTTCGACGCCCAGGCAATTGCTGCCTGACAAGGAAGACGATTCCTCGACGATAGCCAGGTCGATCCCGCCGCCAAGAGCAAGCTTCTTCAGGTCTGTTGATGAGCCGGACAGAAGCGATACCTCGACCTGGGGGTACGCTTCCACATAGGTCTTCAGAATCGCCGAAAACGCATTCCCGACAAGGTCGAGCGGGACGCCGACGCGGACGCGGCCGGATGGGCCGGTCGCCGACATTTCGGAAATGATCTCGTCGTTCAGGGCGAGCAAGGGGATGGCTCGGCTGCGGAAACGCTCGCCGGTTCGGGTTAGCCGCAAGCCCCGGCGATCGCGGACGAAAAGGGGCGTTCCCAGGGACTCTTCCAGGCGCTTGATCTGTTGGCTGACGGCACTTTGGGTCAAATGCAATGCGTTTCCGGCAGCCGTCATCCCGGCGTGTTCAGCCACCGCCACGAATGTACGAACCAGCGCAAGGTCGAGCACGTTGATCATAAGTACCATCACGTTTCGTAATCCTGAGCATTCTTAACATTCTTTTCCTTGCTGGCAATGCCGGTGATAGAACCGGGCCTCAAGCAGTGGTGAGCTTGCTGGCGTGCTGCCGCCGGGGGCGGTGCTGCTGTGTCGAAATGAACGTTCTGTATGCGCTTGGCGGGCTTGGTTCCGCAGCCACGAAGCTCAGGTCAGGAGGCGATCCAATGGTTCGAGCCATTCAGATTGATGCCGTAGGCGGCGCTGAAGTCTTGAAGCTGCAGCAGGTCGATATCGGCGCACCTGGGCCCGGTGAGGTGAGGCTGCGCCACACCGCGATCGGGGTCAATTATATCGACGTCTACTACCGCAGCGGCCTCTATTCGGCACCCCTGCCTCTCATTCCGGGCATGGAAGCAGCTGGTGTGATCGAGGCGCTCGGGCCGGACGTTGGATCCTTCAGCGTAGGCGATCGGGTCAGCTACGCAGGCGCGCTCGGAAGTTACAGCGAGGCGCGCATCATAAAGGCCGACCGGCTGA
>JBDSLV010000407.1:0-9111 GCA_039916205.1 Mesorhizobium sp.
GCGGCATCCGCTATGGCATCGAGATCGTCGAGGCGTAGGCGGCTGGCCGGCATGACTTCCAGCGGCGGCTGACCGTCGCGCGGAAACAGCCATGGGCCAACGAAACGCCCGGCGCGGCGATAGATGATGGTCTGGTGCCCGCCCAGATCCTCTATCCGCCGTGGCTCGCCATGCTGCGCGAGATAGGAGGGCGAGGCGCAGACGACCATGCGCTGGCGCGCGACACGGCGGGCGATCACCCCTGCCTTGTCCTCCAGCGCGCCGGTGCGGATGGCAAGGTCGTAGTCGCCCTCGGCAAGATCGGTAAAACGGTCGCTCAGCGACAGGTCGAGTTCCAGCGACGGGTGCTGCCGGGCAAGGTCTAGCAAGACGGGCGTGACGCAACGCCGGCCGAAATGCGCCGGCATGGTGACACGCAGCTTGCCGCGCGGTTCGGAAAGCTGGTCGGCGGCCAGCGCGTCCGCGGCTTCCGCCTCGGCGAGAACCACCCGGCAGCGGTCGTAATAGGCGCGGCCGAAGTCCGTCAGGCTCTGCCGGCGCGTGGTGCGGTTGAGCAGGCGTACGCCGAGGCGCTCTTCCAGGAAACGGACATGCTTGCCGACCATCGGCCCGGAGAGATCAAGCGTGGCGGCGGTTGCCGCGAAAGAACCAAGATCGACCGCCTTGACGAATACGGCCATGCTTTCCAGGCGATCCATATTCAAAACCTTTGGTTTCTACTGCTCTTCTTTCATGAACATTTATCCGCTCATGATCAGGCGTCATAGCTCATTCAGTTCAAATCATTTGGAGTTATCGACTGAAATGACGCGTGTTGTCCGCTTTCACGAATATGGTGGTCCCGAGGTTCTTCGTATCGAGACCGTCGATATTGCCGGGCCCGGTCAAGGCGAGGTTCAAATCCGGGTCAAGGCGCTGGGCCTCAACCGGGCCGAGGCGCTGCTGCGTTCAGGCACCTATATCGAAACGCCGCCCCTGCCATCCGGCCTCGGCCTTGAAGCCGCCGGTATAATCGAGACGATCGGCGATGGCGTTGAAGGTTTTGCGCCGGGCGACGCGGTCAGCATCGTGCCGCCGATCTCCATGGTCCGCTGGCCTGCCTATGGCGAGCTTGTCACCTATCCCGCCGAGGCCGTGGTCAAGCATCCGCCATCGCTCGGCTGGGAAGCGGCGGCGGCTTTGTGGATGCCCTATCTCACCGCCTATGGCGCGCTGATCGATATCGCCAGGCTGGGCAGCGGGGATTTCGTTGTCATCACCGCGGCATCAAGCAGTGTCGGCCTTGCCGCGATCCAGCTTGCCAACAGTGTCGGCGCGATTCCGATTGCCGTGACGCGGAGTTCATCCAAGAAGCAGGCCTTGCTTGATGCCGGCGCCGCCCATGCCATCGCCTCGGCGGAAGAGAATCTGGAAGCCAGACTGAAAGACATCACCGGCGCGCAAGGCGTGCGAGTGGTGCTCGACGCGATCGGCGGGCCGATCTTCGAGCCGCTAACCGCAGTTATGTCGCGCGGCGGCATCCTGATCGAGTATGGCGGCCTGAGCCCTGAACCAACACCGTTTCCGCTGTTCACCGTTCTAAGCAAGGTGCTGACGCTGCGCGGCTATCTCGTTCACAAAATCATCGGCGATCCGGTCAAGCTGGAGGCCGCCAAGGCGTTCATTCTTGCGGGCCTGGAGTCGGGTGCTTTCAAGCCGATCATCGCCAGGACCTTTGCCTTCGACGACATCGTCGAGGCGCATCGTTTTCTCGAATCAAACGAGCAATTCGGCAAGATTGTCGTGACCGTATGACCGATCATACAGGCGAGGATCGGAAAGCCCGGTCTTACGGCCTGCCAAATCCGCCCGGGGTCGGCGTCGTCACAATGACGGCATCACCTGCCTGCAGCACCGTCTGGTCGCAGGCTTTCAAGGTTTCGACAGCGCCGTTCTTGCGTCGGACCTCTGTCGAGCCGGCCTCGCCGTCACCGCCACCATCCAGTCCTTGCGGCGGCCGGTTGCGATGCGACGACAGGATCGCGCATTCCATCTTTTCGAGGAAGCGGATGGTGCGCCTGGTGCCGTCGCCGGCGCTCCATCTGCCCTTGCCGCCGGAGCCCTCGCGGATGTGGAAATCCTCGAGCAGCACGGGAAAGCGCAACTCCAGAACCTCCGGGTCAGTGAGGCGCGAATTGGTCATGTGGGTGTGGACGCCGGAGGTGCCGGCAAAGCCACGGCCCGAATTCATCCGCCCCGCCGGCGAACCGGAACAGATGGTCTCGTAATACTGGTACTGTTTGTTGCCGAAGGTCAGGTTGTTCATCGTGCCTTGCGCGTTGGCCATCGCCCCCATGGCGCCGAACAAGGCATTGGTGACGTGCTGCGACGTCTCGACATTGCCGGCGACAACCGCTGCCGGATAGGACGGCTTCAGCATGCAGCCATCGGGAATGATGATGTTGATGGGCCGCAGGCAGCCAGCATTCATCGGGATCATGTCCTCGACCATGACGCGGAAGGCATAGAGCACGGCCGCGCGCGCGACCGGTTCCGGTGCGTTGAAGTTGTTCTTCATCACCGGCGACGTGCCGGTGAAATCGACGGTCGCCTCGCGCTTTTGCCGGTCGATCGTGATCTTGACCTTGATCACCTGACCGGTGTCGGTCGGGTATTCGTAGCTTGATGCGTCCGGCAGGCGCTCCAGAACGCGGCGTACGCTTTCGGCGGCGTTGTCCTGGACATGGCCCATATAGGCCTCGACGACACCGAGGCCGAAATGCGTGACCATCTTGCGCAGTTCAGCCACGCCCTTTTCATTGGCGGCGATCTGCGCCTTGAGGTCGGCGATGTTCTGATGCGGGTTGCGGGCGGGGTAGCGATGGTCGGTGAGCAGCGTTTCCAGTTCTTTCTCACGGAACCGGCCGCGATCGACAATGCGGAAATTGTCGAACAGAACACCTTCCTCGTCGACCGTGGTCGCCAGCGGCGTCATCGAACCGGGTGCGGTTCCGCCGATGTCGGCGTGGTGCCCGCGGGACGCCGAATAGAAGAGAATTTCATTCTGTTCGTCATCAAACACCGGTGTCACCACGGTGATGTCAGGCAGGTGCGTGCCGCCATTGTAGGGTGCGTTGAGGGCAAAGACGTCGCCGGGATGGATGTCGCCGGAGTTCAGCCGGATGATGGTCTCGACCGAGCGATCCATCGAGCCGAGATGCACCGGCATATGCGGCGCGTTGGCGACCAGCGCGCCGGTGCGGTCAAAGACCGCGCAGGAAAAATCCAGCCGTTCCTTGATGTTGACGGAGTAGGCGGTGTTCTGCAGCGTCACGCCCATCTGTTCGGCGATCGACATGAAAAGGTTGTTGAACACTTCCAGCATCACCGGATCGGCTTTGGTGCCGAGGGCGGCGGCACGCGCTTTTTTCTCGATGCGGCGGATCACGACGTGATCGAGATTGGTGATTTCCGCTTGCCAGCCGGGCTCGACAACAATGGTCTGATGGCTTTCGATAATCAGGGCGGGGCCAGGAATCAGGTTGGATGGGCGCAGGTTTTCGCGGCGGTAAATTCCGGCCTCATGCCACCGGCCCTCGGTGTAGATGCGCCGGCTTTCTGATGCCTTAGCCTCTGTCCGTGCAGGACCTGCCGGCGCGTAAGGCTCCGCCCTGTCCTGCCCGCTCGCATCCCTGCCCTCGACGGCTACGGTCTCGATGACCATCGGCTTGTTGTCGTAGACGAAGCCGAACTGAGCCTTGTGCGCGGCCTCGAAATCGCTCACCGCCTGTGGCACTTGCCCGGTTTCGAAATTGACCGGGAGCGCGGTGTCGGTGCCGTCATAGCGGATATGCAGAACCGGCCGCCAGGCGATGTCCGCGCCAGCTATGCCTTGACCTGTAAGTTCGGCAAGCGTCTCCTGGCGAAGGGCTGCGATCATCTCGTTGACCGCGCCGAGCGAAGCTTCTGACAGCGGCTTCAGCAGCGCCTGCTGGCGTGAGGCAAAGACCGAGGCAAGGCCGATGCCATAGGCCGAAAGCAGACCAGAAAAGGGATGGATGAGCACCGCCTCCATGCCGAGCGCGTCGGCGACGAGACACGCGTGCTGGCCGCCCGCGCCGCCAAAGCAGTTCAACAGATATTCGGTGACGTCGTAGCCGCGCTGGACAGAAATCTTCTTGATGGCGTTGGCCATGTTCTCGACGGCAATGGTGACGAACCCTTCGGCAACGGCTTCAGGGGTGCGGCCGTCGCCGATCTCGGCAGCGAGCGCGGTGAATTTCTTGGCGACGACATCCGCATCGAGTGGCTCGTCTTGGCTCACTCCGAAAATGGCAGGAAAGAAATCCGCCTGCAGCTTGCCCAGCATGACATTGGCGTCGGTGACAGCGAGCGGCCCGCCGCGCCGATAGGCGGCCGGCCCGGGATTGGCGCCAGCGGAATCCGGACCGGTGCGAAAGCGGCCGGCCTCGTAGTGCAGGATAGAGCCTCCGCCGGCAGCGACGGTGTGGATGCGCATCATCGGCGCGCGAATGCGTACGCCGGCGACCTCGGTGTCGAAGGCGCGCTCATAGTCGCCGTCATAATGGGCGACATCGGTCGAGGTGCCGCCCATGTCGAAGCCGATGACCTTGTCGAAGCCGGCGAGCTTCGCCGTCTCCACCATACCGACGACGCCACCGGCAGGACCGGACAACAGCGCGTCCTTGCCCTGGAAAAGATCAGCGGCGGTAAGACCACCCGAAGACATCATGAACATAAGGCGGGGGGATTGGTTGATCTCCTGCCCCGCGGCAGCGCCTGGCCCCGCGCCCAGCTCTCCTGCCACGCGCTGCACGTAGCGCGACAGGATCGGCGAAAGGTAGGCGTCGACCACGGTGGTGTCGCCACGGCCGACAAGCTTGATGAGCGGCGAGACCTCATGGCTGACCGAGACCTGGCCGAAGCCGAGCTTGCGGCAGACCTTGGCGACGGCCTTCTCGTGATCGGGATATTTCCACGCATGCATGAAGACGATGGCGACGGCATCGATGCCATCGGCCCTTGCCTGCTCTATCGCCGGACGGCACGCGGCTATGTCGAGCAAGCGCTCGACGCACCCGTCGGCCAGCACACGTTCGTCAACCTCGATGACGCGCTCGTTGAGTTGCTCGGGAAGAAGGATTTCCTTGGCAAAGATATCAGGCCGGGCCTGATAGGCGATCTTCAGCGCATCACGAAAACCCTTGGTAATGAGCAGCAGCACACGGTCACCCTTGCGCTCCAGAAGCGCGTTGGTGGCAACCGTGGTGCCCATCCTGATGTCGCCGATCAGGCCAGGTGGAATGGGAGCGCCGGAGGGCAGGCCGAGCAGATCGCGAATGCCCTGGATGGCGGCATCGGAATAGGCTTCGGGATTCTCCGACAGGAGTTTGCGCGGGTGCAGTCCGCCTTGCGGATCGCGGCCGATGACATCGGTGAACGTGCCGCCACGATCGATCCAGAAATCCCATGTCGCGACCAAGACCGTCTCTCCTGCACAATGCAGATTTCAATTGCCTGAAAGCCTGCAATACGTCAATATATTATCGATAAATTGTCAGTGAGGAAGCGCTTTGAAATCTGATCCGTCTGGCGTGGGACCCATTGTTTCGGCCGCGCATCTGTCGAAAGGCGCGATGCCTTCGATGTCCGAAATGGAATTCGCACTGACGGTGACGCACAATGCGTTCCAGCGCTGGACCGTGCGCTGCATGACCGCTGCCGGCTACCCCGGGCTGACGCATCTCGATGTGCTGCTGCTGCATGCGACCAATCACCGGGGCCGCGAGAAGACGCAGGCCGATCTCTGCACCATGTTCAACATCGAAGACACGCATCTGGCGACCTATTCGATCAAGAAGCTCGAAGGCATGGGCCTGGTGGAAACCGGCCGGCGCGGCAAGGAGAAGACCGTCCGCGTCACCCAGGCTGGTGCCTCGGCTTGCGAACGTTACCACGAACTGAGGGAAGCCCTGCTTGTCTCAAGCATCAAGACGATCGGCCTTGACGAGGAAGCCGTGCGCAGCCTTGCCGCTTTGATGCGGGCCCTCTCCGGCCAATATGATCAGGCCGCGCGCGGCGCCGTCAGCATGTAGAGCCCTCCGGGGGCAAGAGTCCAAAGCGCCGCGTGACGAAGACTGTCGGCAGCTCTGCGTTCCCACTTGACTCACACATATCTCGGTGGTTATACGTCAATCAATAGCCAGCGAGTTATCGATCAAGATGCAGAACGCCTCGGACATGCTTTTCAGGACGCTCGCCGATCCGACCCGGCGGGCACTCTTTGAGCGACTGTGCCGCGAAGGAGAACAGACCGTGGGAGCCCTGACGGCGCAGGCCGGGGTTTCGCAACCGGCCGTCTCAAAGCATCTCGGTGTGCTGAAGCAGGCCGGACTGGTGCTCGACCGCCATAAAGGCCGCCAGACGCACTATAGCGCGCAGCTGGCTGCCCTCGCTCCGCTGAATGATTGGACAAGGCAGATGACCAGCTTCTGGGAAAGCCGGTTCGACGACCTCGAGGATCTGCTCAATAGGATGGACCAGTGAACATTCGCGCCACCGAGACGCGCTCCGTCATTGTCGAACGCGAGATTTCGCACGCGCCGGAAAAGCTGTGGCGCGCGCTCACCCAACCGCACCTAATGGAGGAGTGGCTCATGAAGAATGATTTCAATCCGGTCGTGGGCCATCGCTTCAACATCAGCGCGGACTGGGGCGGCGTGCTGGACTGCGAGGTGCTTGCCGTCGAGCCGAACAGGGAATTGTCCTACACCTGGAACCTCGCGCATGACGACCCGGCCTTCAACCTGCAAAGCGTGGTGACCTTCACGCTTACGCCAACGCCAACGGGAACGCATCTGCGCATGGAGCAGTCGGGTTTCCGGCCGGAGCAGAAGCGTGCCTATGGCGGCGCCAAGATGGGCTGGCCGCGGTTCTTCGAAAAGCTGGAGCAGCTTCTGGCGCGGACAGACTGAAACCTGCCGGCTGATTGAGTTCCATACCTGATTTCACAAGGCGGCCTGGCCGCCAGCAAGACCTATGGAGAAAGAACGATGAAGATCAAAATGACCAGCATCTACGTGGACGATCAGGAAAAGGCCCTCGGCTTCTATACCGAGGTGCTGGGCTTCACCAAGAAGGCCGATTTCAGCAACGGGCCGTTTCGTTGGCTGACAGTTACCTCAGCCGGCGAGCCGGACGGGATCGAGTTGCAGCTGGCACTGAACGACAACCCAGCCGCCAAAACCTACCAGCAAGCCATATTCAAGCAGGGCCAGCCGGCGCTCATGCTCTTCACCGATGACATCAAGGGCGACCATGAGCGCATCAAGGCACTGGGCGCTGCCTTCGCCATGGCGCCGACCGAGGTGACGGGCTCGACCATCGCGCAGCTCAACGACACCTGCGGCAACCTCATTCAGATCACCCAGCTGGCGCGCTGGTAGTCTCGTCCGTTTGGCTCGGCATCACAGGAGGTCACGATGGAAACCAGCAAATGGATCCGGCAGCTGCACCGCTGGCTCTCGATCATCTTCACGGCGACGGTCACCGCCAACTTCGTCACCATGGCCATGGGTCAGCCGCCCGCCTGGGTGGTCTATTCGCCGCTCCCGCCGCTCTTCCTGCTTTTGTTCAGCGGGCTGTATATGTTCGTGTTGCCCTACACAACCAAAGCACGCGGCGGACAAAGCGCGAGCCGATAGGAGCGGACAGGATGGCCAAGACGACCATCGTTTCAGACCGGCGCGCAGAGGGAGCGCCTGCCCTGCTTTCGGGCGGCAACCCGCAAATCGCCAAGGGCGAGGGTGACGCGCCGGTGCAGGCCTACATCGCGGCAATGCCAAGCTGGAAACGCGACGTTGGACACCGCCTTGATGCACTGATCGCACGCACCGTCCCTGGCGTGCGCAAGGCAGTCAAATGGAACTCGCCGCTTTACGGGATGGAAGGCCAAGGCTGGTTCCTTGGCCTCCATTGCTTCACCAGATACATCAAGGTGGCCTTCTTTCGTGGGACGTCGCTGCGTCCTGTTCCTCCCGGTGAATCGAAGAGCCAGGACACGCGCTACCTCCATATCCATGAGGACGGCCAGCTCAACGAAGCTCAGTTCGTCAGCTGGGTGAAGCAGGCCAGTCAGTTGCCCGGCGAAAAAATGTGAACGGCCCGACTGGGCCAGATACGATCATCAAGAAACGACATGAAGAAGGTGTCACAATGGAAGAAACCGGCGGAAACTCCCCCTCCCAGCTGATCGATGCGAGGATCAGGGAATTGGGTGACTGGCGCGGCGAGATGCTTGGCCGACTCCGCGCCTTGATCCGGGAAGCCGAACCCGAGGCGGTCGAGGAATGGAAATGGCGCGGAGTTCCGGTCTGGGAACATGGCGGGATGATCTGCACCGGTGAGACCTATAAGGCCGTGGTGAAACTGACCTTCGCAAAGGGCGCTGCGCTGGATGACCCCAAAGGTCTGTTCAACTCCAGCCTCGAAGGCAACACCCGGCGCGCCATCGATTTCCATGAAGGCGACACGATCGATGAAACGGCGCTGAAGGCGCTCATTCGCGGCGCCGTCGCACTGAACATGTCGAAGCGTGCAGCTCGCCCTGCAAGCAAGAGCCGGTGACGGACATGTCCTAGCCTGCCAGCCGCAAATAGATGGCTGGCAGAACTTCAGGCAATTTTTCAATCGAGCTGATCTGGATCGAACTCCGCTGGCCGAAGATCCGGTTCGCGTAGGACTCCGCACCTGAGTCCAGCGCCACGCAGAACACGTCGATGCCCTCCCGGTTCAGTTCCTGCACGGCGGCACGGGCGTCCTCGACAAGATAGCGCCGGTCATCAACGTCCATGTCCGACGGCTCGCCGTCGGTCACGACCAGCAGCAGGCGCCGATAAGAGCGGCGTGCCTTCAGGTCCTGGCCGGCATGACGGATGATCGCGCCAAGCCGGGTCGAGAGCGCGCTTTCCAGCCCGGCAAGGCGGCCGAGCGCAAGGTCGTCGAACGGCCTCTGGAAATCCTTGATCCTGACATAGCGCACATCCTCGCGCGTGTCGGAACAGAAGGCAGCGATGGCGAAAGGATCGCCAAGCTCCGACATGGCGCGCGCCA
>JBDSLV010000408.1:0-30119 GCA_039916205.1 Mesorhizobium sp.
AACGGCGGATGTCTGGCAAAGTGGTATTAGCCGATTGCTTGCCGCAACTCCGTATGTGGCGGTGTCTGTTGAAGCCTCGCCGCGATCACATGAAGTTGCTCCGGCCTCAAGTGGGTATAGCGGCGGAGCATCTTCCAATCCTTGTGCCCGGTGACCATGGCGACCTGCTCGATGCTGAAGCCAGCTTCAAACAGGCGGCTTGTGCCTTCGTGACGCAGGTCGTGGAAGTGCAGGTCCTCGACCTTAAGTTCATGACAGGCACGTCGGAAGGCGGTTCCGGCCGACTTCCCATTGTAGGGGAAGATGCGTCCCCTTCCCTCAGTGGAGAAACGCTGCTCTTCGAGGATCGCGCGGGCGTCGTAACCACTCACATCGAGGAGCGGGATACGCATGTGATTGCCCTTTTTGTGGCGTGGGTCCTTGCGATCTCGTATCAGCAGGGTGTTGTTGCGGTCGTTCAGGTCCTCCCACGTGGCGTTGCAGATTTCCCCGAGCCGCATGGCGGTGGCGATCGCAAAGCGGATGATCTTGTCGACGGGGATAATCTGGAAGTTGTTTTCTCTGAAGTACCGGATCAGGGCCTCTATCTCACCAAGTGTCGGCCGCCGATCGCGTTCGTTGCCCTTGCCAACAAGACCCAAGCGGGCGAGGGCGACACGACCAAGTTCCACCGGCTCCGCTGAATAAGGCAGTCCATGCACAGCCGCGCCGTGCACCAGCAATGTCCGGATGTATCCGATGTCTATTCCAACGGTGACAGGTCCGGCGCCTTCCTCGGCTCGTTCCTTGCCGAACTTTATGACCTGTTCGCGATTGAGATCCGCGATGTTGAGCCTTCCGAGCCTGGCTCGTAGCAGGTCCAGGCTGAATGCCTTCGAACGCCCGGTCGCCTTGCCAACTTCCGCCATATCGGCGATATGCAGGTCGATCAGGTCGGAGACCGTTTTGATCCCGTCCTTGTGCTTGGGAGCGGGCTTCTGACCCAGGTCGATTTCTCGCTCAATTCGGCGCGCCCACATCTCGGCGTCCTTGCGGAGCGAGAAGCTGGTGCTGAGGTAGTGGCCCTTGCAGCGAACCTGCACACGCCACTTGCCGGAAGCCAACTTGTTGATGGATGCCATGGGTGGTCTCTTTTTCGTGCACGCTGTGTGCACAGGGAGGGGTACAAAATGCGAAAACTGACGGATATCGTGTCGTACAAACGGCGAACGTGTGCACGTTTTAAGGCTCTGAAAATACGAGAAAAAGCGTGATAAATCAAGCCCATAGGATTTCCGTTGCGCCTATGATGGACTGGACGGACCGGCATTGCCGGTTCTTCCATCGCCAGATGACCAGCCGTGCGCTGCTCTATACCGAGATGGTGGTGGCCGATGCCGTCATCCACGGTACGCGCGAACGGCTGCTCGGCTTCGATGATGCTGAGCATCCGGTAGCGCTGCAGCTCGGCGGCTCCGACCCGCGGAAGCTCGCCGAGGCGGCGCGTGTTGGCGAGGCCTTCGGCTATGACGAAATCAACCTCAACGTCGGCTGCCCGTCCGACCGCGTCCAGTCCGGCACATTCGGCGCTTGCCTGATGAAGGTGCCGGTGCTCGTCGCCGATTGTGTCGCGGCGATGAAAGCCGCGGTGAAAGTCCCGGTCACGGTCAAATGCCGTATCGGCGTCGACGAGCAGGATCCCGAGCCAGCGCTCGATGCGCTCGCGGATGGCGTTTTCGATGCCGGCGCCGACGCGCTGTGGGTGCATGCGCGCAAGGCGTGGCTGGAAGGGTTGAGCCCGAAGGAGAACCGCGACATCCCGCCGCTCGACTATGACAGGGTCTATCGATTGAAAGCCGGAAAACCGAACCAATTCATAGGTATCAATGGCGGAATTCAATCCCTTGCGGAGGCCCGCCGCCACATTGATCACGTCGATGGCGCCATGCTCGGCCGCGCCGCCTATCACACGCCAGGCATTCTGGCTGGCGTCGATGCCGCATTCCACGGCGGGCAGGCAGAAGCGTTCGATTTCGCCAGCCTGATCGAGACCATGGCAGGCTACGCGGCGCGGCATATCGAACAGGGCGGGCGGCTTGGCCATGTCACCCGTCACATGGTCGGGCTGTTCCACGGCCTTCCGGGTGCTCGCCGTTATCGGCAAATCCTGTCCACCGACGCAACGAAACCCGGCGCTGGACCGGATATGCTTAGGAAGGCTTTCGCCGCCGTGGATTTGAATGGGGCAGCCGAAGCTGCCTGATCTCAGTCCCGGAGGATCATGCGGTCGCCCCGGACGTCGAAACCCGAGAGCGAACTGATGAAATTCATCCCAAGCAGGCTCTGGCCAAGCGCGCCGGGTGCGGCGACCATCACGGGCATGTTCCTGCGTACGATGCCACCGATCGCGAGTTCGTTCGTTTTCACGCCAGCGGCGCGGGCTATGCCGTTCGCGGTTGAGACTGGAATGGTGAAGTTGAGGGTGTCCGGATCGTAGCCGGCAGCGCGCGCGTCCTCGGCGGTCAGCACCGTGCTGGTGGCGCCGGTGTCGACAACGGTGCGGATCGGCTTGCCGTTGACCAGGATGCGCGCTTCGAAATGGCCGTTTTCGGCCTTGTCCAGGGTCACAGTGGCATGGCCGTCATCCACACCCAACGCAAGCGGGCTGCCAGGAACAAGGCCGGCGGTTACGCGGCTGGCGAAATCCTGCAATTCATAGCGGTATTGATAGCCGGCGATGAGCACCAGCACGATTGCCGCCCAGGCGCCAAGATTGCGGGCCATGGCACCAACGGGGCGGCCTGAACGCAACAGGCCGGCACCAACGAGCGCCGCGATTGCGCCAAGCCAGACCAGCCGGCTGAAATCATAATTCTCCACACCAAGCGTGCTGCCGGCGGAGTCGTTGAACATGAGCAGGACAACGCTGACCCCGATCAGCAGCAACAAAATCCACAACAGGCGGTTCATGTCAGCACCCAATCACGACAGAGCATCGCGCTCTCGCGCCATGCGGGTGCGGCGTGTTTCCCGGCGCGGCCGGCGCTCGACCGTCTCCAGCCGGGCAGGCAGGTCCGCCATGACGTTGCGGCGTGTTTCCGGTGTCATGCCGATCCAGCCGCCGATTTCCTCGCGGGTGCGGCCGCAACCGAAACAGAAGCCGGTTTTCATATCGATCGAACAGACCAGGATGCAGGGGGATTCTATGCCCGTCATGATGTTCTCTCGGGCTCTCCCATCGCCAGGGGATTCCCTTCTTGCCTCCACATGGTGCAACGGCAAAGCCAATGCAAGCCCTCCGGAATGCGCCGTGGGCGACCGCTTTCGCGCCAATCCCTCGGTGTTGTGCCGGGAGGTTGTGCCGGCCGGTCAACGCGGCTATGCCGCTGATGCATTTTCAGGGACGATCAGGCCAAGGACGATCAGGAACGACATGACCAGCGCGCTGCCTTTCGATGACTTTCGCAACCTGCTGGCAAACTTGCCGCCGGGCGACGCTGCCGCCGAGGGCCGGGTTCGGGCCATATTTGCCAAAACCGACAAGCCTCAGGGATCGCTTGGCCGCATCGAGGATATCGCGGCCTGGCTGGCGGCCTGGAGCGGCCGTGCGCCGCCTGCCGTAACACGCCCGCTGGTCGCCGTCTTTGCCGGCAACCATGGCGTTACCCGTCACGGCATTTCGCCACGGCCGGTGGCCGCCACCGCCAACGCGGTCGAACTGTGCGCCGCCGGCGGGGCGGCGATCAACCAGGTCTGCATCGCCAACGACCTTGGGCTGAAGGTCTTCGATCTCGCCTTGCACATTCCGACCGCCGACATCACCGAGGATGCGGCGCTCGACGAGCGCGGCTGTGCCGCCACGATGGCCTTTGGCATGGAGGCCATCGCCGGCGGCACCGACCTGCTTTGCCTTGGCGATCTCGGCGTTGGTAATTCCACTGTCGCCGCCGCACTGCTTGCTGCTTTGTTCGGTGGCCAGGGCGCCAACTGGGTTGGTGCTGGGTCAGGGGCCGATGCGGCAATGCAGGCGCGCAAGGCAGAGGTGGTCGATGCCGCCTTGGCCTTTCATGGCGCGCATCTCAGCGACCCGCTCGAAGCGTTGCGGCGGGTTGGCGGCCGCGAATTCGCGGCCATCGCCGGCGCCATCCTGGCGGCGAGAATGCAGAAGATTCCGGTGCTGCTCGACGGGTTGGCGGCGACCGCTGCCGCGGCGGCTCTGCATGGTGCCAATCCGGCCGTGCTCGATCACTGCCTGCTCGCCAGCATATCCGGCGAGGCAGCGCAAACCCAAGCAGCGGAGAGGCTCGGCCTTCGTCCGCTTCTCGATCTTGGCGTCAGCCATGGCGAAGGGGTGGGAACGGCGCTTGCGGCTGGTCTGGTCAAGGCAGCGGCACTGACCAGTTCGGGCATGGCGGCTGCCGTCAGATAGGCGTCAACGCCGCCGCGCCGCCACTGCTGCTGTCGGCAGCGCCGGCAATTCCTCCATCACCCGGCTCAGCGGGAAAATGGCAAGCGCCTCGGTGCCTTCGCGCAATTTGGAATGAAGCTCGAATTCGCCGCCATGCATAGCGAGCAGGCCTTGCACGATGGGCAGCCCAAGTCCGGTGCCTTGCTCGGCGCTCTTGATGGCTATTGAGCCCTGGCCAAAGGCGGAAAGCACGATCGGAATCTCGTCCTCGGGAATGCCCGGACCGTTGTCCTTGATCGAAATGTATTGGCCGCCGCCTGCCGTCCAGCCGACACGGACACGGATTTCGCCGCCGGTCGCGGTGAATTTGATCGCGTTGGACAGAAGGTTGAGGGTGATCTGCCGCACGGCGCGTTCGTCGGCGAACAGGCGTGGCAGAACGTATTCAAAATCCTGGATGACGCGGATATCCTTGTTGCGCGCCCTGAGTTCCATCATGTGGCAGCAATCCTCGACGATGTTGAGCAGCATCACCGGCTCTTCGTTGAGCTGGTAGCGGCCTGCCTCGATGCGCGACAGGTCGAGGATCTCGTTGATCAGGTCGAGCAGATGCTGGCCGGATTCATGCACGTCGTGTGCGTAGTCGCGATAGGTGGGATTGCTCATCGGCCCCAGCACTTCGTTCGACATTACTTCTGAGAAACCGAGGATGGCATTGAGCGGCGTGCGCAATTCATGGCTCATCGAGGCGAGGAAACGCGACTTTGCCAGATTGGCGTCTTCGGCCCGGCGCCGCGCCTCATCGGACATCGACTTCGCCGTCTCCAGTTCGGCGATCAACGCATCCTTTTCTGAGCGGAACGACAAGAGCATCAGGGATGAATGGTTGAGATGGCGCGCCACATATTCGAAGAAGGGCAGCGACACGAGCAGCAGCACGACCATGATTACCTCGATCGGCATCCACAGTCTGGCTCCCGCATAGGCATAGAACGCCGCCGGTACCGCAAAGGTCACCAGCAGGGCGCCGCGCAGCGAAGAGGCCATCACCGCGGTTGCCGCCATGGCAACCATCAGCACCACCGCCTTGACCACCTGCATCTGATTGATCTGGCATGCATCGCAGCCGAGCCAGACAAACCATGCCCAACCGAGTCCGCAAAGGAAGTGGCCAACCAGGAATTCTCTTCGCGTTTGCAAAGGGTTGAGTTCGGAAGCCGCAGTGCGTTCAACGCGCCTCGCCATGAATGTAACGATGGTGTAGCAGGTCAGCGTGAACAGCGCCCAAAGACCGATTTCGTTGCCGACGCCGGCAACCCGGCCGAGTGCGGCGATCGCGAGGACGAGAAGTGGGAGAGCTATAGCGCCGCTTATCATCGCACGCGCATGGAGTTTCAAGAGTTCGCGGTCGAAATCAGGATTGCCGGCCTGCTGCGAAAGACGGTCGCGCGTCTTGCGCACCGCACGCGCGACATCGCTGTTGCGATGGCGTTTTCGGCGGTCCACAATAAACTTGTCCGCTGTGTTCGAGCGTTGCAAGGGCATGGAAACTTCGATTTATGCAGGCAGCGGTTTCAAAGTGTTAAGCTACGTTCGAATGATTAACCAACCGTTTGCCATATGAGCCGCTCGTGGCCGCGTAGGCGGTATGCGGCTCCGCCTCCGCGAAGCCTTTGGCGCAAGCTTCTCGACTACGGCCTGACAATCGTCCTCCTGGGACTGCTGATCCTCCTGGCGGCGCGCCTTGACCGCGTGGAGACACGCAAGGCTGAGGGCAGGGCCGTCATCAACGACGGTGACTCCATCACGCTCGGTACCGAGCGCATTCGCATGCGTGGCATCGATGCGCCGGAATATTCGCAGTCCTGCCGCAAGGATGGCGCCGACTATCTGTGCGGGCAGTTTTCGCGGCAGGCGCTGGTGCGGCTGATTGACGGCAAACCTGTGTCTTGCACCGGGTGGCAGCATGACCGCTACGGCCGATTGCTCGGCGACTGTTCGGCCGATGGCAAGGATCTCAATCGCGCACAGGTGGAGGCAGGGTGGGCGGTTGCCTATGGTGATTTCGAAACCGAGGAGGTGGCCGCGCGAGCCGCCAAGGCCGGCATCTGGGCCGGAACGTTCGAGCGGCCGCAAGACTGGCGTGACAGCCATCATGGCGGAGCCGTGGAGAGGAAGCACGGTACCCTGGCTTCGATCGGCGATGCCTTGCGAGAGATTTTTCGCTTCTGATGACCCCGAACATGTCTATGAACATCATATGGTCCATCGTGGCCAAACGACCCGGAGGAAGACATGAAACTCTTTGACGGCGGACGTGCCCCCAATCCGCGGCGGGTTCGCGTTTTCCTTGCCGAGAAAGGTCTCAGCGTGCCGCTGGTGCCCGTCGACATGGGCGCTTTGGAGCACAAGCGCGAGAGCGTCAGCTCGCGCAATCCGCTGCAGCGCTTGCCGGTGCTCGAACTGGATGACGGAACCATCATCACCGAATCGGTCGCCATCTGCCGTTATTTCGAAGAACTGCATCCCGAACCGGCCCTGTTTGGGCGCGGCGCGCTTGGCAAGGCGCAGGTCGAGATGTGGCAAAGACGGATGGAGCTGAACCTGCTCAGCAGCGTCGCGCAAGCCTTTCGCCACATCCATCCGGCAATGAAGGAGTGGGAAATCCCGCAGGTCCCGGAATGGGGTGAGGCCAACAAGCCGAAGGCGGTCGAGTTCGTGCGATTGCTCGATAGTGAGCTGGCCACGCGAGCATTCGTTGCCGGCGACGCCTATTCAATCGCCGACATCACCGGGATGATCGCTGTCGATTTCATGAAGCCGGCACGCATCAAAGTGCCGGATGAATGTACCAATGTGCTGCGCTGGTATCAGGCGGTATCGGGCCGGCCGAGTGCCGCCGCCTGACAATGCGTGCCGATCTCGAAACTCTTGCCGCGGCGGTTCGTGCTTGCCGGATCTGCGTGGAAAACCCGGTTGGCCGGCCGCTGCCGCACGAGCCGCGCCCTGTTCTGATGGCGTCGTCGAGCGCCCGCGTCCTGATCGCCGGGCAGGCGCCGGGCACGAAGGTCCATATTTCGGGCAGGCCCTTCACGGACGCTTCCGGCGACAGGCTGCGAAGCTGGCTCGATGTCACCAGCGAAGAGTTCTACGACATCGAGAAATTCGCCATCGTGCCAATGGGCTTCTGCTTTCCCGGCCAGGATGCCAAGGGGGGTGATTTACCGCCGCGCCGCGAATGCGCGCCTGCCTGGCGTGCGCCCTTGATGGCGTTGATGCCGCAGATCGACCTCGTGCTGACAATCGGCATCTATGCGCAATCCTGGCACATGGGTGCCTTGCGCCGCTCTACATTGACGGAGACGGTGATGGACTGGCGCGCCATCTGGGACAGTTCCGCCGGTCCGAAAGTGCTGCCGCTACCGCATCCGTCCTGGCGCAACACCGGCTGGTTGAAGCAGAATCCATGGTTTGAAATGGATTTGCTGCCGTTTCTCAGATCAGAAATCCGCTATCGCCTCGGCTGACCTTTCAGCAAGAAATCACTCGCATTTGCGTCATTTGGCAGAATTTCTTTCTTGTGAAAGGGGGCCATAAGGCGGAATATAGCCAATCTATTCCACAAGCCCAATCTATTCCACAAGCGTTGCATGTCGTCATCCCAAACCGCTATGCATTTTTGGGCGACATCCGGCAGGGAGCACGAAATGGATCGCCTTGATAGAAAAATTCTCCGCCTTTTGCAGGAGGACGCGACACTTGCCGTCGCTGATGTCGCCAAGAAAGTCGGGCTGTCGACGACGCCTTGCTGGCGGCGCATCCAGAAGCTTGAGGAGGAGGGCGTCATCAAGCGGCGCGTTGCCATTCTCGACCACGAGAAGGTCAATGTGCGCGTCACCGTGTTCGTGTCGATCCGTACAAATTCTCACAGCCACGAATGGCTGCGCCGCTTCTCGGAGGTCATCCAGGAATTTCCGGAAGTGGTCGAGTTCTACCGCATGAGCGGCGACGTCGATTATCTTATCCGCGTGGTGGTGCCCGACATTGCCGCGTACGATGCGTTCTACAAGCGGCTGATCGCGAAGATCGAAATCCGCGACGTCTCGTCCTCCTTCGCAATGGAGCAGATCAAGTACACGACGGAGATTCCGCTCGATTACATGGTTCTGGACAAGGAGTCCGGCGCCAACGCCGCATGAGCGAGCCGGCCGGTCCGCTCAGTTCTTCTTCTTGTTGAGAAAACTCCAGGGCGAGTTTACCGGCAAGATGATGGTGTCCGGCACCGCGTCGACGTTGATCACCTCAGCCTTGCGCACGGCGTAGCCCGACTGGATAACGCTGACGCCGTCGAGGATGAAGAGCTGGCTTTTCTCCATGTCGGGCTTCAGTGCACCGGTAACCGCGACCGCCTGGTACGCCTCCGACATCTTGTAAGGATGGGCTGGTGTGACCAACACGATCTGGTTCGGCGGCGGTGTCGGCATGTGGCTGCACGCGCCTGTCCACGGCACCAGCAGGAACTGATAGACGAGATCGCCTTCGCGATCGACCGGCAAGGCATAGCCCGCCAGTTGAACGGTCCTGTCCTGCAAGTTCAGGGATAGCGTCTCGCCATGATCGGGCATTTTTGCCGCGATCATCGGCAGTCCGGCACTTTCCGCCGCCGCCTGCGTTGCCGGCCGCAGATCCTTCCAGAAAATGCGCATGGTCTCGACCGAAGCGTTGGCAGAGGCAATAGAAAAGACAACCCCAGCTGTCAGGGCGATTGTCGATTTGAGACGTTTGCACATCGAGCGCCTCCTCCCATCAGACAACATAAAACTGTCCGAGCAATGCACGTCAACCCTCAAGCCGCATCACGTGCCGGCGTGAGCCGGCCATGCCGATTGCCCGGAATCCACGCGCGGCAAACATCGCTTTGAAGCCCATGAAGCGGAAGCTCGGCGAGCCCGGATCGACCGGATAAGCCTCCACAGCGGAAGCCCTGTGGTTGAAGGCATGCTCGATGGCCGCGTCGAGCAAAGCGGCACCAACGCCGCTTTTGCGATGAGGGCGTGTAACGAAAAAGCAAACGATCGACCAGATGCCCTTCTCGTTGTCATCCTGATCCGGCATGAGTCTCCGAAAGGTCTCGCGGGGCGCAACCGAACACCACCCGATGACCTCGGCATCCGAGCGGGCGATGATGCCTACCGGCGTGCCGGCGGCCACGATCGCGGCCATAGCCTTTTTCTTGTCCGGGCTGCTGGCCGACTGACGATCGGCGAGTTCGCGCCAGCTCATGCAGCAGCAGTATTTGGGACCGCCTGGCTGCACGAACAGCGTCTCGAAATCGGGCCACGTCTTTTGCGTGACAGGAACAAAATCCAGCTCGGTCATGTCCTGGGCTTTGTCTTTGCCGCCAGCCGCTCAAGCGTCTTGGGCGCGCTCAGTTCCTTTTCGGCGTCCTTGCCGACCCAGCGGGCTGTCTTGTCGGCGGAGGCGGCGAGTTTTTGCGCCAGCGCAAGAGCAGGGGCATGCAGGCCAATCGATCGCTTGCCGATTTGGCGCAGCGCCCAATTGACGGCCTTCCTGACGAAATTGCGCGCGTCGCCGGCATGTGTCTCGATCAGAGGCAAGTAAGCGACAAAAACGGCATCCGGCTCTTTCTTCAGATGCACCGCACTCCATGCCAACATGGCGAATGCCGTCCGGCGAACGAACTCACGCTCGTCATCGGCGAATTCATCGATGAGGTCACGCCAGAACGGTGTTTCAACAAACAGGTCCGAGACGCTGTCGACGATCTCCCATGAGTCGAAGTCAGCGGCCCAGCGTCGGCATTGTTCGACGGTGATTTTCCTTGGTTCGCCGGTGAAGGCAGCCAGCAGCCGCGCCTCGCGAATGCCGCTGTCCCACAGCACCAGCGAGCGCTCTTGATTTCGCTTCAACTTGCGGGCAATCGGGCGCAGGTCCGAATTGCCGATGCCCAGCGCGCTCGTGGTGTTGATACCGAACCGCGCCATGCCGGCGCGGTTTTCCGCTGTGCCAATAGCCCTCAGATGCAAGACGATCTGGTCGGTGGTCCAACTCGGATCGGGCAACGGCATCGCGCGAAAACCCTATTTCTCCAGACGCGCCAGCAGCGACGACGTATCCCAGCGCTTGCCGCCCATGGCCTGCACATCCTTGTAGAACTGGTCGACGAGTGCGGTCACCGGCAATTTGGCGCCGTTTCGGTCGGCCTCAGTCAGGCAGATGCCAAGATCCTTGCGCATCCAGTCGACGGCGAAACCGAAATCATATTTGCCGGCATTCATCGTCTTGTGCCGGTTTTCCATCTGCCAGGAGCCGGCGGCACCTTTGGAAATCACCTCGATCACCTTTTCGATGTCGAGCCCGGCCTTCTTGCCAAAATGGATGCCTTCGGCCAGCCCCTGCACCAGCCCGGCGATGGTGATCTGGTTGATCATCTTGGTCAGCTGGCCAGCACCTGCCGACCCCATCAAGCCGACCATGCGGGCAAAGGCATCGATGACCGGCCTGGCCTTGTCGAAGGCGTCCTGCTCACCGCCGACCATGACGGTCAAGACACCGTTCTCGGCGCCGGCCTGACCGCCAGAGACCGGCGCATCGAGAAACGAAAAGCCGCGTGCGTCGGCGGCTTGCGCCAGTTCGCGCGCCACTTCCGCCGACGCGGTGGTGTTGTCGATGAAGACGGAACCTTTCTTCATCGCCTGGAACGCGCCTTGCGCGCCTGTCGTCACGGAACGAAGATCGTCGTCATTGCCAACGCAAGAGAAGACAAAGTCCTTGCCTTCAGCCGCCGCTGCCGGGGTCAAGGCGAGGTCGCCGCCATGCTGGCCAACCCATTGCTCGGCTTTCAACTTGGTGCGGTTGTAGACGGTAACGTCATGGCCGCCTTTGTTTTTCAAGTGCCCGGCCATGGGATAGCCCATGACGCCCAGACCGAGAAATGCCACTGATGCCATGGACTTGCCCCTTTAGACGGAAACAGAATTTGTCGAGGCAAGCTCTAGGCTCTGCGCCGAATTCGTCAAGGCACGCCAGGGCTGAACGACTGGTGCAGACCTGGTGATCCAGATCAGCGCTTCAGATGTACGGTGATCCGGCGTTCGATCCACTCGATTGCGTGGCGCAGGATTTCGACCATCACCAGATAGACAAGCGCGACCCAGATATAGGCCTGAATGTCGAACGAGTTGGCGAAGGCGAGCTTTGCCATACCCATCAAGTCATAGACGGTGATGATGGCGACGATAGCGGAAGCCTTGACCATCAGGATCAGTTCATTGCCATAGGGCCGCAAGGCAACGATCAGCGCCTGGGGCAGGATGATCTTGCGCAGCGTCTGCAGCTTGTGCAGGCCCATTGAAGCGGCACCCTCCCATTGCCCCTTGGGAACGCTTTCGATGGCACCGCGAAGAATCTCGGCCTGGTAGGCAGCGGTGTTGAGGGCAAAGGCAAAGACGCCGCAGTTGAACGCGTCCTTGAAAAAGTCCCAGAGGCCGACCGCCTGGAGCTCCACCCTGAATGAACCCAAGCCGTAATAGACGAGGTAGGTCTGGACGAGCAGTGGCGTGCCGCGGAAGAAATAGACATAGCAATAGGCGAGACCGGACAGGATCCGGTTCTTTGACATCCGCCCGTAAGCAACCGGCAGCGACATGATCGCGCCAAGCACCATCGAGATGGCGACCAGCGACAGCGTGACACCGAGGCCTTTGAGATAGGCCGGCGCGTATTTGGCGAAGAAGTCGGGATTCCAGGCAAAGACCAGATAGGCGACGATGCCAAGTCCGAAGGCAATCCAGAAGCCAACCAGCGCGTAGCCGATGATTCTTGACCGCGGCCAGCCGCGCACGCGTGGTGGTGGCCGTTCGACCAGGGTGGCTGCGACGCTCATCGTTGCGCCTCCCGCCGGCCGAGCGAGCGCAGGATGGCGCCGGTGGCGAAGGATGACACAACAGCCAGACCGAGAAACACCAGCGATGCGACGCTGTAAAACAGGAATGCGTGCTTGGTGACGCGGGCGGCCACACCGGCGGCGCGCAGCGTTTCAGCGAGGCCAACCACCGACACCAGCGAGGTGTCCTTGAGCAGGCTCAGCCAGCAATTTTCGAGGCCAGGGAATGCGATCCGAAGCAGTTGCGGCAGGATCACCTTGCGCATCGTCTGGCTGTAGGAGAGGCCAATGGAATAGCCGCCTTCATACTGGCCCTTCGGAATGGCGCGGAACGCGGACAGAAAAACCTCGCTGGCGTAGGACGAAAAGATCAGCGCAAGCACGATCATGCCAGCGACGAAGCCGTTGACGTCAATGGTCGCATCAGGCCGAAAATATCTGACGAGATGCTGCAGCAGGATCGGCACGCCGAAGAAGAACAGAAACAGCGTCACCAGTTCCGGCAAACCGCGGAAGACCGTGGTGTAGATGTTGGCGGCGAAGCGCAGTGAAGGTTCTTCGGACTGCTTGGCCAGCGCTATGAAAAAGCCGATCGCCAGGCCAATGGGGAGCGTGGCGAGCGCGAGCGCAACGGTGACCATTGCGCCATACGCTATGTCGTCAAGCCAGCCGTCGGGTCCCCAGGTGAGAAGCGTCCATATGCTTTGGGCTGGCATTGAGTGATCTTATCCCCACGGCGTTCCTGAGAAGAAATGAAAGACGGCGGGGAAATCCCCGCCGTCTTGACCGTATCGATCAGGAATCGCCGCCGAAGACGTCGAACTTGAAGTATTTGTCGTTGATTTCCTTGTACTTTCCGTTGGCGCGGATGGCGTCGATGGCCGCATTGAGCTGGTTGACCAGATCCGTTTCGCCCTTGCGCACGGCGATACCGGCGCCGGGTCCAAAGATTTCAACCGGCTGCGGCGATGGCGTGCCGAGAATCTTGCAGCAGGCGCCATCCGGCGTATCCAGCCACTGGCTCAGCACAACGATGTCGTCTTCGATGGCGTCGAGGCGGCCGTTGGCCAGATCAGCCTGTTCCTCGGGGCTGCTCGGGTAGCCCTTGACGGTGCTGTCGGTGAAGGTCTTCGAGGCATAGTTGAAGTGGGTCGTGGTGGTGGCGACGCCGACCGTCTTGCCAGCGAGGTCTGCCTTGGTCACGCCCTTGAGCGTGGTGTCTTTCGGTGCGGCGAGGGCCGAAGGCGTGTTGTAGTACTTGTGCGTGAAATCGACCTTTTCCATGCGCTCGGGCGTGATCGACATCGAAGCGACGATGGCGTCGAACTTGCCGGCTTGAAGCGCTGGAATAATGCCGTCCCAATCCTGGGCGACAAAGGTACACTTGACCTTCATCTGGTCGCAAAGCGCCTGGGCGATGTCGATGTCGAAGCCGACGAGCTTGCCGTCCGAGGTGAGGTTGTTGAAGGGGGGATACGCGCCTTCGGTGCCGATCTTCAGGGTTTTCTCCTGAGCCTGGGCTACGCCGAGCGTCAGCAACGCAGCCGAAGCGGCAAGCGCGATACGCAGTGCAATACGCATGATAGTCCTCTCTTTATGGTCCCGGCCGTCGTTCCAAACGGCTCTGTGGGGCGGTGCTTTTGACCGCCCGCTGCAGCGATACTCCCACTCTTTCCAAGAAAAAAGCAACTGCAAAACCACAAAAATAGGCAAGGCTATTCTGCCCTTGCGTTACTTTCTCAAGCAACAAGGCCGGTTGCGTGTTCGATGAAGTCGGCTATCGATTTCACCTCATCGAGACCGAACACCGGCAGTTGCTCGCCTTCGACCGGGAAGTCGGCTGCAATGGCGACGATATTCGGATCGTTTGCCGACAGCGGCGTGCCGTCCTTTGCTTCCCGCCGGCGTGTTTCGATCTTGCGGTGTGCTTCGCGCTTGTAGCCCTCGACCAGCACCAGGTCGCAAGGCGCGAGGCGCGACAGGATAGCGTCGAGCGCCGGCTCATCCTCGCCGCGCAGTTCATGCATCAGCGCCCAGCGGTTGCCGGACACGATCGCGACTTCCATCGCTCCGGCCTGACGATGACGGAAGCTGTCGGCACCCGGCTTGTCGATATCGAAATCATGGTGGGCATGTTTTACAGTCGATACTTTCCAGCCGCGCCCGACAAGTTCGCTGACCAGCTTTTCGGTCAGTGTCGTCTTGCCGGAATTCTTCCAGCCGGTGATGCCGAAAACGCGTCTGCTCATGACGTCATGCTCTGCAACAGACGCTCGGCTTCGGCAAGGTCCTCGGGCATGTTGATGTTGAAGAACGGGTCAAGCGTCCGTCCCGCCAGGTCCAGGGTTGGGAATTCCACGTCGACGAATGCGTGCCGGTCGATGAAGGCCGAAACCCGCCTGTTGTCCTCATCGACAAGAAAGTGCCGCAAGGCATCGCGATGCCGTAGCGGCCAGAGCGCGAATGTCGGGTGCCGCTTGCCGGCCGAGCAAGCAACCGCGATCGCGCCGGGGTGCTGATCGGCGGCTGCGGCCAATTGCTCAACAAGGTCCGCCGGCAGAAACGGCGTGTCGCCGGCGGCAGTGACGATTGCCTTGCAGTCCGCATTCGCCGACGCCCATTCGAGCCCGGTCAGGATTCCGGCCAGGGGACCGGCGAAACCCGCCACCGAATCGGCAAGAATTGGCAGCCCGAAACGCGAAAGCCGTGCGGGATCGCCATTAGCGCTGAGCGCCACTGCTTCAATCTGACGAGTGAAGCGCGAAAGCACCTGATCAAGCACGCAGCCGCCGCCGAGCGGCAACAGGCTTTTGTCGCCGCCGCCCATCCGTCTTGACTGGCCACCGGCCAGAACGATCCCTGCAACATCTTGCTTCATCGCATGGAGCCTGTACGCCAGCGGTTGGAAATCACAAGCTCCGAAACCGCGTTACATCCCATCCGGCGCCATGGCGGGGCCGGTACTTTCGGCGACGATCTTTCGCCGGCCGACGATCCGCTCGCGATACAGCGCGTAAAGACCGGAGGCGATGATGATCGTGGCGCCGATGATCATTGGCAGATCGGGGACGTCGCCGAAGATGGTCAAGCCGAGCAGGATGGACCAGATCAGGGCTGTGTAGCGGAAGGGAGCGATGAAGGAGATATCACCCGCCCGCATTGCCATGATGATGAACTGATAGCCGATGAGCACCAGTACGGCAGCCAGCGCCAACAAGGCGACGCTATTGCCGGTCATTGGCGCCCAGCCGCCCATTGGCGCCAACAGCGCGGCACCCACGACAGTCATCGCCAGCGCCGTCACGGTCGATACCAGCAGTGTCGGGATGGCCTGCGGAATGCGCTTTGTAGCGAGGTCGCGTACGGCGCAGAAGGCGACGCAGGCAAGCGCCAGCAGCGAGTAGACGCTGAACCCTTCAAAGCCCGGACGCACGATGATCATCACACCGGCAAAACCAACAGCGATGGCGAGCCAGCGCCGCCAGCCGACACCTTCGTTGAACACGAGTGCCGCCCCCATCGTCACGGCCAGCGGCAAAGCCTGAAGCACGGCCGAGACACTGGCGATCGGCAAGTGAGAAAGCGCGATCAGGAAGCTCACGGTGCCACCGGCTTCGCCGATGACGCGTATCGCCACCAATGGCTGCAGCATGGATCTGGGGGACGCGAGCGCGCCGCGCTGCCAGGCGAGCAGGCCGACCAAAAGTGACGCGAACACGCCCCTGACGAGCATGACCTGCGCCATGCTCATCGATTCCGACGAGAATTTGGTGATCGCGTCGTTCAGCGTGAAGCCGACCATCGCCACGATCATGAACAGCGCGCCGCGAAGGTTGGGTGAACGTGGCAAGGCGACTACCGGTTGAGCTTTGCATCAAGCCTGTAGCAGCCAGGCATGAAACAGCAACCTCAAAGGGCTGGGCCACGGACCGGGCCGGCCGGTGGCTTCACCACACGCAACATCCGGTCGCGATCGGCTTCAACCGTGGAGTTTGAATAGCAGGGTCAGGCTTACTTCTTCGGCGTCAGCACCTCGGTGCCATTGCCTTCCTTGCCGGCAATCGTCCACAGGCCATGCAGCGAACCATCTTCCTGTACCTTGTAGACGACAAGGCCGATATCCTTACCCAAGACGTAGCCGGCCGAGAACGCATCATCGTTGCGCATGCAGATGCCGTCGGAGGACGAACCGCCGGTCTCCCAGTGGATCGTGCAGGTGGTTTCGCTGGTCAGCGTGATGGTTGCTTCACCGCCATAGGATGATCCGTCGAAATTGGTTCCCGCGACTGTGTAGGTGCCGCCGATCGACTGCGCCGCCGATGGCAACACTGTTAAGCCAAGCAATGCCAGACAAAGAACGAGTTTGCGCATGGTTTATTCCCCCACCGAGTTGAGAAGCCGATGCGCCAGAGGCTAGGCCGGAACACGCCGGCGGTAAATCGGTCGGCTACCCGCCGATAAAGTTTCTTCGCGGTGTTGCCGAAATGCTCAGGGGCCCTTGAGGCTGCCGGCGATGGCACCAACAAGCGGATCATATTTCGACTTCAGGGCCGGTGCGTATTCGACAAAGACGGTTCGGATGACGCCATCCTTGCCGAACAGGCGGCGCTCATAGAAGATGTTTCCGTCCTTGAGGCCCGACAACACCGCCCAGTCCTTGCCGGTCTTGCTGTAGGTGACCTTGTAGCCTGGCTCCTTGCTGGCTTTCTCCGCCGCGACGAAACCCTTCGGCGTGTCATCATCGATGTTGAGTATGCCGGAGCAGATCAGGCTGGCTCCGTCTCCACTGAGCCATTGCTGACCATCGCCATTGTCCGGCTCGGGCTGGCGATCGGTGAAGATGTCGTCAGGAAAGGTGCACACGGTGCCAAAGCGCTCGTTAACATAGGTGAAGGGCGCGGCTTCAGCGCCAGCCACCAGTGTGGCTGCTGTAAGAAGAAAGACCGGAACGGAAAGGCGCCACTGCATCGACTGCTCCAAACGGATGATCGGAGCGATCCTGGCATGAATCGGCGAACAGATCAGCCGCCGGTCACGCTCATGTGGCGCGACACGGACGGGCGGCTGGTGCGGCGATCGATGATGAAATCATGCCCCTTCGGCTTGCGGCCGATGGCTTCATCGATGGCGCTGGCGAGCAGCTCGTTGCCTTCGGATGCTCGCAGCGGGCCGCGCAGGTCGGCGGCATCGTCCTGGCCGAGGCACATGTAGAGCGTGCCGGTGCAGGTCAACCGGACGCGGTTGCAGCTTTCGCAGAAATTATGCGTCATCGGGGTGATGAAGCCCAGCCGGCCGCCGGTCTCCGCGACATGGACATAGCGCGCAGGGCCACCAGTCTTGTAGGGGATGTCGGCCAGCGTGAACTGGCGCTCCAGCGAAGCGCGCAGCAGCGACAGCGGCAGATACTGGTCGGTGCGGTCGGCTTCGATCTCGCCCATCGGCATGGTCTCGATAACAGTCAGGTCCATGCCACGGCCATGCGCCCAGCACATCATCTCCGGCAGCTCGACATCGTTGAAGCCCCGCAGCGCCACCGCGTTCAACTTCACTTGCAGCCCGGCCGCCTGCGCGGCGTCGATGCCCTCCATGACCTTGCCAAGATGACCCCAGCGGGTGATGGCATGGAACTTGTCAGCGTCCAGCGTATCCAGCGAGACGTTGATGCGCTTGACGCCGCAATCGGCGAGCTCGGCGGCGAAGCGCGACAACTGCGAGCCGTTGGTGGTCAGCGTCAGCTCTTCCAGCGCACCGCTTTCGAGGTGGCGCGATATCTGGCGCACAAGGTGCATGATGTTCTTGCGCACCAACGGCTCACCGCCGGTGAGGCGCAGTTTCCGCACGCCCTTTTCGATGAAGACGGTGCATAGCCGATCGAGCTCCTCAAGCGACAGGAGATCTTTCTTCGGCAGAAAGGCCATGTCTTCGGCCATGCAATAGGTGCAGCGGAAGTCGCAGCGATCGGTGACCGACACCCTGAGGTAGCTGATCGTACGACCGAATGGATCGATCATGTCCATGCTTCAAGCGCTTCCCGTGGCCGCGAATGGCGTCGTTATATACTGCTATGTGATACGATCCAGCCCGCCATTCAAGATAGCTGGTGTTGATCTTTGGTAACATCCCGCCACCGACACCCGGTGTCGCCGGGCCCAAAAGCGCCTTTTCCCGCAACGCGAAGCGGCGTAGGGAAGGGTGGATTGATGCGGGATCGAACAGGATGACGGCACCGAAAGAACTCCGGGTCTCGAAAGACCGCAAACTGCTCTCCGTTACCTTTCCTGACCACCGGCCGTTCGAACTGCCGGCGGAACTGCTGCGCGTTGCCTCGCCATCGGCCGAAGTGCAGGGCCATTCGCCGGAACAGCGCGTGACGGTTCCCGGCAAGCGCAACGTTGCGATCCTCAAGATCGAGCCCGTCGGCAACTACGCCGTGCGCATCACGTTCGACGACTTTCATGACACCGGCATTTTTACCTGGAACTACCTGCATACGCTTGGCCATGAGAAAGAGGCGCGCTGGTCGGCCTATCTCGCCGAGCTCTCGGAAAAGGGGCTGAGCAGGGACCGCTAGCTTTTAGCCGGCGGGCGTCGTGAAACCGTCATGGACGGGGCGTAACGGCGGATAACCTTCGGAGGTAACAATGTCCGTCATCACCACGATCGACCAGCTTGAAGCCCTCTACGGCGTGCCTGGCGAGGCCTCGCTGGTCAAGGAATTGGACCATGTGATCCCCGAATATGCCGCCTTCATCGAGGCCTCGCCCTTTGTTGCGCTGGCAACCAGCGGGCCGGAAGGTCTGGACTGCTCGCCGCGCGGCGATCTTGCCGGTTTTGTCCGCATCCTTGATCCGAAAACGCTGATGATGCCCGATCGACGCGGCAACAACCGGGCCGATTCGCTGCGCAACATCATTCGCGATCCGCGCGTTGGCCTGCTGTTCCTGGTGCCAGGCTCCGGAACGACGCTGCGTGTCAACGGCCGCGCCCATATCTCGACGGATACAGCGCTTTGCGGCTCGTTCGCCGTCGACGGCAAAGCGGCGCGGTCGGTAACCATTGTCGATGTCGATTCGGTCTATTTCCAATGCGCCCGGGCCATTGTCAGATCGGAGCTGTGGAATCCGGCGAAACA
This sequence comes from Mesorhizobium sp., assembly GCA_039916205.1. GTDB lineage: Bacteria > Pseudomonadota > Alphaproteobacteria > Rhizobiales > Rhizobiaceae > Mesorhizobium. The sequence continues at coordinate 19,426 of JBDSLV010000408.1, forward strand.
TGTCGACCCGAAGTCGCTGCCAACGCCTGGGCAAATCCTCGAAATCACCAGCCGCAAGAACATCAACGGCGAGGCCTACGACAAGGAATGGCCGGAGCGGGCGAAGAAGACGATGTGGTAGGCCGCGTCTGAACCAGATGACGGTCAGGCTTCCTTCAAGACGTCGGTGATCCTGCGCATCTGCTCACCGATCATGTCGCATTGCTCCGGTGTCGACTGGCTCATCGCCTTCTCGATCAGCGCCATATGCACCTTCAGCGCCTGCATCAGCAGCGCTTCGCCTGGTTGCGTCAGCGTCAGCCGCAACACACGCTTGTCCTTTTCATCCCCCTCGCGGCGCAGCAGCCCGCGCGCTTCGAGTTGCGGCAACAGCATGGTGATGTTGGAGCGGCCGACCAGCAGCTTTCGCGCGAGGTCGTGTTGGGACATGCCGGGATGGCGATAGAGGTTCATCAGCACGTCAAGCTGCGCAGGCTTCAGATCAAGCGGCGCGAGCTTCACAGCCAATGCGCGCTCCAGCGCATGGCAAGCGCGCGCTACCGCGACCCAGTTGCGAAAGCGCGGGTTGTCCCAAGGTAGCTCTTGTTTATTGTTCATCTTTGAACTATTATGTTCATGCTTGAACGAATGGATGGATCATCACTATGGCATCATTCGGAATGAAGGTCATCCGGGGTGTATTCGGGGCCGCCGAACATGTCGCGCCACGCCTGACGGGGCGCGCTGCGTTCGAACTGTTCTGCCGCACGCCCAATGTCAAGGCGCTAAGTGACGGCGAACGCCGCGCTGTCGACCGCGCCGCCGATTTCATGGCGGAGGCGCGGCATCACCGACTGAAAACGAAGACCGGCTGCGTGATGGTGCACGAATTCCGGCCGGAGCCGGGCACGGCTGCCGTCGGCACGATACTTGTCATTCACGGCTGGCGCTCGCGCACCGAATACATGCGCGCCGTGATCGAGGGCTATCGCGGAGCAGGCTACAAAGTGGTCTCGCTCGACCTGCCAGGTCATGGCCATTCGCTTGGCCGCCGTCTGACCATGGTCAATGCGGTGGATGCTGCGCGCCATGCGGGCGAATGGTTCGGTCCCTTCGCGGCGGTCGTCGGCCATTCGTTCGGCGGTGCCGTCGCCGCCAATGCGTTGGTCGGTTCGGTAAAAGACATTCCGCCGCTGGCTGCCGAGCGGCTGGTGCTGATCGCGGCGCCAAGCTCGCTGCCGGCAATCTTCGCCGACTTCAGCCGCATGCTCAATGTCGGGCCTCGATCGCAGGTGGCCATGGCCGACCGGGTCGAACGTCTTGCCGGCCGGCCGCTCAAGGAGTTCGTTGGCGACCGCCAACTGGCCCGTACCCTGGTGCCAACGCTGGTCATTCATGCTCCTGACGACCGCGAAGTATCGGCGGAGCATGCCACGAACTATGCCGCCGCCGGCGATCATGTTCGGCTTTACTGGGCCGACGGGCTCGGCCATCGCCGCATTCTCGCCGACAAGGGAGTCGTCGAGCGTGCCGTCGGCTTTGTAGCCAACCACCGGGAGCCGGCGCTTCTGCATTGAACGCCGGCGACAGCCAGGTCTATTTCTTCCTGGCTGCGGATTCGACCGGCAGCCCTGCGGCCTTCCAGGCGGTGTAGCCGCCAAGAATATGCTTCACCGGCGACAGTCCCATGTCTTGCGCCGTCTTGGTGGCGAGTGCCGAGCGCCAACCACTGGCACAGAAGAACACAAAACTTTTGCCCGAGGCGAAGAATGGCTTGTGGTAGGGGCTTTCCGGGTCGATCCAGAATTCCAGCATGCCGCGCGTGACGTGCTGAGCACCAGGGATTCTGCCGTCCCGTTCGACTTCGCGCGGATCGCGCAGGTCGACGAAAATAGTGCCGTCATCGTCGAGCAGATCAGCAGCTTCCTCCGGTGAAACCACCTCTATCTCGGCATTGGCCTCGTCCAGCAGCTCGCGATATCCCTTTTTCACCGGTCATTCCTCTCGATCGCAACATGTCTGGCGCAACATGTCTGGCTGGCAGACGAATTTCGATCATACCTGCCGGCGTTTGTCACGCCGCACCAGTGCCAGCCATTGTCTGCCACGCAGCCATCGCTCCGGCTACCGTCGCCAGCAGGGCTGTGCACGATGCGCCGTCGCGCGCCTGGATAGACATGCCGTGCTGAACCGTGGCGAAGAACGTTGCTACAGCGGCACAATCAAACCCGGATGGCAATTCGCCCTCGGCAACGCCTCGCTCGAGACGCTTGCGCAGGGCTGCGTGATTTTCAGCGCGCCGGCGGCGCAGGTCGTCGCAGATGGCGCCACGGGTGCTGTCCTGGTGCAAGGCGCCAAGGGTAATCAGGCACCCCTGCGGACGATCCGTCTGCGAATAGGCTTTCGCGGTTCGTTGCAGGAAACGTTCGATTGCCAGCCGCGCGGTCGGCGCCTCCTCCAGCGCCAGCCAGATGTCAGCCCCCTCAATGCGCGTATAGAGCTCGGTCGCCTCCAGAAACAGTGCTTCCTTGCTGCCGAACGCGGCGTAGAGGCTGGGGGAATTGATGCCCATTGCCGCGGTCAGGTCGCTGATTGAAGCCCCTTCATAGCCCTGGACCCAAAACACACCCATCGCGTGCCGCAAGGCTGCGGTCCGGTCAAAGGTGCGGGGGCGGCCTCGTTCTGGCATGGCGCTCTTTTCTGTGTTGATCGATACATAAATCAGTTGACGAAGCCAGGCAAGCCTGACAGGTATTTATGTATCGATCACTACAGAAAAGGATAAATTGATGTCTGCAAATCAATTGAGCGGCAAGGCCGCGCTGGTCACCGGAGGCAGCCGAGGCATAGGCGCAGCGATTGCGCGACGGCTGGCCGCCAACGGTGCCAGTGTCGCGTTGACCTACGTGAATGGCGAGGAGCAGGCTCGCTCAGTCGTCGACGAGATCAAGACCGGCGGCGGCTCGGCGATAGCGATCAAAGCCGACAATCGGGATGCAGTTGCCATCGAGAAAGCCGTCGACGACGCAGTGGCCGCTTTCGGCCGGCTCGACATCCTGGTCAACAGCGCCGGCATCTGGCGAGCCGCCCCGCTCGAAACCATGTCGCTCACCGACTTTGACGAGACCATGGAAGTCAACCTGAGAGCCCCGTTCATCGCCTCCAAGGCAGCAGCAGTGCATATGGGCGAGGGCGGCAGGATCATCTCGATCGGCAGCAACCTCGCCGAGCGGGTAACCGACGCCAACCTGACCGCCTACTCGACCAGCAAGGCGGCATTGGTCGGGTTGACCAAAGCCCTGGCACGCGACCTCGGCCCGCGCGGCATCACCGCCAATGTGGTTCACCCTGGCTCGACCGACACCGACATGAACCCTCAAGGTGGCCCGCACGCTGAACATCAGCGGCGGAAAATGGCGACGCCACGGTTTGGCAATGCCGATGAGATCGCCGGCATGGTTGCCTGGCTCGCGGGTCCGGAAGGACGGTTTGTCACCGGCGCCGCATTGACCATCGATGGTGGCGCCAACGCCTGATCCGCGAGGGATTTCCGGGCCGGAGTGGAAACATGGCCGCTCCGGCCGTCACGATGTTGTGAAACCGTTCTGCAACAGGCGTTCCAAAATTTATGGAAGCTTAACGAAATCAGTATGAATCGGTATAGTCACGCCTTACATCCGCCATGCGGAGAGCGAGATCGTCTAGCAGCGCGGAACGGGAACCGGCTATGGCCGGAGCGGGTGATCGATGAAATTCCTCGGAAAAAAAGCAACCGTGATGCCGCTCGTGGCGATCACGGCAACGTTGGCTTTCGGTGCGCCTCAGGCGGGTGCGCAAGGCCTGTTCGACATGCTTTTCGGCGGTGGCGTGAAACACGCACCGCAAGGTGAATTTCCTCCGCCGCCCAAGCACAAGCCGAAGGTGCCCGCAGGGGGCGGCGGCGGTGTGAAAATCAGCAGCCCGTCCTATTACACCTACAAGGCCGACAAGCTGGTGCGCGTCGATTTTTCGGCATTGGCGGCAGCACCGCAGCCGGCGACACCGCAGGATGCCGCTTTCGTGCCATCTGCCACCGGCACTGCGTTCCGCGACGCCCTTGCCGGCTTGAGTGACTACGAACTCTATGCCGAGCCTGACATCGCCAAGGCGCTTGTCGCCTATTACTCGGCCAATCCGGATTTCATCTGGTTGTCGGGAACAAACCTCAACGCCCGTGCGCAGGACGCGGTGCGCGTTCTTGGCGAAGCCGCCAGCTATGGTCTTGCACCAGCTGACTACACGGTCGACGTGCCAGCCATGGGAACAACGGCCGCCGACGCAAATTCGCAACTGAAAGAACTCGTCCGCTTCGAGATGGCGCTCTCGGCCCGCGTGCTGCGCTATGCGCAAGACGCGCAGAATGGCCGTGTCGAGCCGAACCGCATGACCGGCTACTATGATTTCCCGGCCAAGCCGCTCGACCTGCAAGGCGTTCTGAAGACGCTGGCCCACACTCAGGAAGTCCGCACCTATCTCGAATCACGGCATCCGCAGAGCCCGGAATACCAGGCGCTGCGCGTCGAACTGGAATCACTGCAGGCCAGCGCCGAGAATGAAATCGTCGTTGACCCCAAGCTTCTGCTGAAGCCCGGCGAAACCAGCCCCGAACTGCCCAAGCTGCTTAAGCTGATCGCGCGCAATCTCGATGACGACACAGGCGGCGCCTATGGCGAGATCTTGGCAAGGCTGGGCACCAGCGAGTTCTACGATCCGGAACTGGTGCCGGTCATCAAGATGGTGCAGCAGAAAGCCGGCATGAAGGGCGACGGCGTCATCGGCCCGCGCACCGTGGCATCGCTCGCCGGAACGTCCAAGGCCGACAAGTTGCTGAAGGTAGAGGTGGCGCTCGAAGAACTGCGCTGGCTACCCTCAGGTCTCGGCAGCCCGCGCGTCTTCATCAACCAGCCAGCCTTCACGGCGAGCTATATCGACAATGGCGAAGAGAAGCTGAAGACCCGCGTCGTCATCGGCAGGACGACCAATCAGACGGCGTTCTTCTACGACCAGATCAAGCAGGTCGACTTCCATCCCTACTGGGGCGTGCCGCAGTCGATCATCGTCAACGAAATGCTGCCCAGGCTCCGCAATGACCCGGGCTATCTCGATCGCGCCGGCTACGAAGTGACTGACGCGAAAGGCAAGCGCATCCCGTCTTCGGCGGTCAATTGGGGCGCCTATGGCTCGAATATTCCTTACAACGTGCGCCAGCAGCCAAGCGAGGCCAATGCGCTGGGCGAACTGAAGATACTGTTCCCCAACAAGCACGCCATCTACATGCACGACACACCGCAGAAGTCATTCTTCAAGCAGGATATGCGAGCGCTCAGCCATGGCTGCGTACGGCTGCAGGATCCGCGCGGCATGGCGGCTGCCGTGCTTGGACAATCGGTGGACTATGTCGCCGAGAAGCTGAAACACGGACACTCGTCCGAGGATGTGACCCGCAAGATCCCGGTCTATGTCGCCTATTTCACGGCTTGGCCAAACATGTCCGGAAACGTCGAATATTTCAGCGACGTCTATGACCGCGACTCCAGGCTGAAGCAGGCGCTGGACGCCACCGAAGCGGTGCGTACGCCCTCGAGCTGATTCTAGAGCTCTGGCAGCGGACGCCGAAAGCCGGCGTCCCGCCCGGCGATCAGCCAATAGACCAGGCCGGCGATCAGGCCGGCACCGGCGATGACGCCATAGTCCGCCCAGCGATAAATGTTGACGTCCGATGCGGTCGTTGGCCAGATCAGGGCGAATCCGGCCGCCGAGGCTGCCGCGCCGAACAGCATGTGCAGCCAGACATTTCGCAGCGAGAAAAACTCCGCGATCAGCGCGAAGATCAAGGCCTGAGCGCCGGTCAGCGCGATCGCCAGGAGAAAGATGAACGGGACGAGTGCGGCCACAAAGAAAAGAGCGACCGGGGTCATCGTCGCCAGGACACCGAAATACTCGGGCGAGCCAGGCAGCGTGCTCAAGATAAGATAGATCGCCCAGATGGCGATCAAGCCGACCAGCACGGCGACGAAATAGCCGGCCAGCATCAACAGAATACGCTTGATTACATGTTTGGCCGCCATACCCATCCCCGCGCGTTGCCGACCCAGTCAGCCATCAAAGACGAAGTGGCGCAAGGGGAGCATCCGGTACGTGCTCAGGCACCGCCGCACATATGCTGCGAATCGGGCAACGCCCACGAGCCCTTAACGGCGAGATCGACACCATAGTAGAATCGGCCTCGCTCATCGCCTTCAGGGCAATCTCTGGGAATTGACATCAGGCACATGACAACCGCGTCGCCGACCTTCGAGCTTACGAGGCTTGGCTCGCGGTCATAGGACACCCCCGTGCCGCCATTGGCAAAGGTTGCCGCACTTCCGCTTTCCGGGCCGGCGGTCTCCAGCGGGTCGTCGCCGAGCCGCGCGGTGAGCGACTTGATGTGCGTCAGGCCACATTGGCCGATCGAGCCGGGCAGGGGCTGTTCCGCATTCCCGGGTGCGCGTGACGCTGTCTCAAGCGCTTTCTTGCCGATCAGAGCAACGTTGTAATCCTGCACCCATGATGGCGCGTTGCCGTAGGTCTGCAACGCGTTGTTCTGCGCGCTGACGATGCAAGCGGCATCATCCTTGCAGGCGTTGCGGTCGACAACCAGTGCCCGCGCTATCTTGCGCTTGTCACCGCCGAAAGCCGGCTCGAAATCCTTGAAGGCCTTGGAAACCAGCAGATCGATAGCCGACAATTGAGGATCCGCGCAGATTGTCTTTTCCGCTGGCAAGACGGCTTTTCGGCAATCAAAGGACGGCCCATCAGCCCACGCGAGAGACGGCAACAAGATGCCGCTGGCCACGGCGAGGGCAAGCGGCAGCGATACAGGAGCGCGATTGAAAGGCAGCATGCCGTCACCGAGTGCTGAGGAACCATTCCGGTCATCTGCACCTTAGAGAGAAAAACATCCGAGCGGAATTACTGTTACGCACCGTCAAGCTCACTTGGGCTCGGCGGTGACCGGGTCGTAGGTGATTTCGACCTTCGCCTTGTCAGAGGTGTAGTAGGTGATTGTGTAGGCGCCGTTGTCCCAGTCCACCTCTTTTACATAGCGAAAGCCGTCACGCTGCTCGACCTTGGCAAGGATTTCAGACAGTTTTTTCGCGTTCGGCGGCGGCAGTGGCTTCTCGTCGGCGGCAAAGGCTGATCCGCAGAACAAAACAACGGCAACGCTCGTCGCCAGGACAAATCTCGACATGGTTTTCCCTCGGGTTTCGCCTGAAAGAAACTCGCTCGCCGGTAGATTTGTTCCGTCCTCGAGAGCTTTGGATTCCAAGTGGTCGTCTACGGGCGTGCGTTACGATGACCAATGCGCTAGATCAGGGGTGGGGATCGCGCTGGCTGCAAAGCTGGCAGCGGCGCCGAGGCGATGAAACCCACGCCTTGGCAGGGGTGGGACATGAGACGACTTCTTTTCGTTGGTGGCGCCGGCGATCCCGGCGGCTTGCAGATTCACACCGCTGATGTCGCTCAAGCCGCCGCGGCGCTTGGCCATTCAGTTGCAATTGTGAGCGGGGAAGTCGACTACTTCTCCAACATCATCCCGACGGACAGGATATCGTTTGAGACGGTCCGACGCTTCTCGGCCAAAAAGCTGAGGCGGCGCCCGTTCGTATACGCGATCATACGGGCGTTTGTCTGGCTTTCGGTGCTGTCGAGATACAAAGATCATGACATCATTCTTTGTCGCGGAGCGCTCGCGGAAACTCCTGTTTTGGAGCTACTCATCGCAAGGGCTCTCGGCAGAAAGATCTACACGATAGAACACGCTCCGTGGCCACTGGGATGGCCGTTCCTGATTTCAAAACCCATGTATGGGCGGATTACGAATGGCTGTGTGCGAAGGGTTATTACCGTCTCCACCGAACTCGCCGACATGGCGAAGAACGAGTATCGGATCGCGGCCGAGAAAATCCGCATTTGCTTCAACTGGATCGATCCGAATTTTCGCTCAGCCGGAGTCGATCGGAGGCGTGAGGCGCGATGGCGTCTGAGTTTGCCGGAAGACGCGCCCGTCATTGGATATCTGGGACGGCACGGACCCGAGAAACGTGTCGATGTTCTCATCGAGGCGTTTCGTCAGCATCTCGCGCGGCGGCAGGCAGCAAACCCTGTTCTGTTGATCGCAGGCGACGGGTGGTTTCGTCGGGATTTCGAGAAAGCCGCAGAGAAGTCCGGAGTTGGCGGGCGTATCCGATTTGTCGGCTGGCACTCAAATCCACGCGACATTTTGGATGCGCTCGATCTGTTTGTACTGCCAAGTCTGAGCGAGGGCTTTCCACTTGCTCTCATGGAGGCGATGGCCAGCGGGCTGCCATGCATCGCCCATCCCATGTCGAGCACATTGGAGTTGATCGACAACAACCGAAACGGGATCGTGTCCGATCTGTCCTCGGCAGAACTGCTGGCCGATGCGCTGACCACGCTGCAGGATGTCGGGCGCGAACGCTGGAACGAAATGGGACTGGCCGCTGCCGAAACCATAGCCCGGAGCTTTTCCCGCGACATCAGGTTGAAGGCCGTTCTCAATGCACTCGATATCGAGTTGGGCAACGCTGATGTACCACCGCCCTACAGTCGGGAGCTCGAATTTCGCGGTTGAACTGCAACGCGCCAAAAAAACCATGATGCGCCGGTTTGATCTTCCGGCCTTGGCAGTGTCTGGGGTTCATTCGGGGGCTAAAAATGCGGATACGTCATACAGTTATGCTTGCACTGTCGGCGCTCTCCATCCCGGCCGTTTCCATGCCGGTGCAGAAAGCCAGGGCGCTGGAGCCGGAGCGCTACACGGTCTATTGCGCCAACGATCACATCGAGGTTTCGTTCTGGGATCTTGAGCAGATGAAGGTGCGGAACGGCTCCGACGTGTGCCAGTTCCAAAGCTATACGAGCTACTCAAGCGCCTTGAATTTCGCCCAGAAGAACTTTGGCGGCGAGGGGGCGGACTGCAGCTGCTAGACGAACCAGTGCCGAGGGTGGGCAAGCCGCGATTTTCAGGAAAGTAGATGGTGGGCGATGCAGGGATTGAACCTGCGACCCCACCCGTGTGAAGGGTGTGCTCTCCCGCTGAGCTAATCGCCCGCTCGTTGCCCGAAGGCCAAGCGAGCCGCGATATAAGGGAGGCATGCCGGTGAAGTCAAGGCGATCCGAGGCGTTCTTGACGACGATCTTTTGGCTGCCGCGCAGCCAGTATTGCGCGTATCCGGTCAGCGTCCCGCGGCGGCGGCTATGAGCCGTTCCGCCAGGTCCAGCGTCAGTGCGTCGAAATGCGAGATGACCGCCGAGGGTTCGAATTCGCGCACATGACGGTCGGTGTAACCGAAATCGACCGCGACCACCGGAATGCCAGCGGCTTTGGCGGTGTCGATGTCGGTTTGCGAATCACCAACCATCAGGGCGCGATGTGGATCGCCGCCGGCCAGCGCGATGGTTTCGATGAGATGCCGTGGGTCCGGCTTGCGGAAGGCGAATGTGTCCTGGCCCGCGATTGCCGCGAAATGCTTCGTCAGGCCGAGCGCTTCGATCAGCGCCAGCGAATTGGCTTCATACTTGTTGGTGCAGATGGCGAGGAGATAACCTGCCTTCTCGAAGCGCGCGATCGCTTCGACGACACCAGGGTAGGGGCGCGACTTGCCCGGGATATTGCCGGTATAGTGGTCGAGGAAAAGCTTCAGCAGCCGGTCATGCTCGTCAACCGCGAGCGACTTCTGCTGCGCGGCATGGGCGCGTTCGATCATCACCCGGCCACCCTGGCCGACAAACCGCTTGAAACCGACTTCATCGACGGCTCCGATATCGCTCGCAGCCAGGCTGTGGTTGAGACTGTCGAGCAGGTCGGGTGCAGTATCAATCAGCGTACCGTCGAGGTCGAACACGATAGTCGGGCGAGCCATGATGCGTCCTATGACAAACTGTATTGCCGCAGGCGATAGCGGCTGCGGCCCGTCTAGGCAAGCAGCCTGGGGGTGGATGCGGCCAAGGGCTTTGACCGGGCTGGCAAAAATGCTAGGAGCCCAAAACAGCAGGCTCCGGGGCAATATACAGGATGGATGCGAAATATCTGAAGGTTGAGGCAGCGCGCGCTGCCCTTGCCCATGTGACCGACGGCATGCGCCTCGGCATCGGCACGGGCACGACAGCCGAAGAATTCGTACGGCTGCTCGCCGACAAGGTCGCGACAGGGATGACTGTCATCGGTGTGCCGACATCCGAGCGCACCGCAACACTTTGCCGCGAACTCGGCGTACCGCTGTCGACACTTGAGGAAACACCAGAACTCGATCTCACTGTCGATGGTGCCGACGAACTCGACCCGGAGCTGACCTTGATCAAGGGCGGTGGCGGAGCCCTGCTGCGCGAGAAGATCGTCGCGGCCGCATCCAACCGCATGATCGTCATTGCCGACCGCTCAAAGATGGTTGAGACGCTCGGTCGTTTCCCATTGCCGATCGAAGTCAACAAGTTCGGCCTGCGCGCGACGGAAATAGCGATCGGCGCGGCCGCTGAAAGGCTCGGCCTTTCCGGCCCGGTTACATTGAGGATGACGGCGGGCCAGCCTTTTGTTACAGACGGCGGCCATTTTATCCTCGATGCATCTTTTGGCCGCATTCCGGATACAAGAGCGCTTTCGAATGCTCTCCATG
>JBDSLV010000409.1:0-4423 GCA_039916205.1 Mesorhizobium sp.
GCCGCTTGAAGCGCCTTCTTGTCGGAGCCGACGACATGCAGCGTCGCGCCGAACGGCGCCACCTGGTCGACGCCGGGGCGACCATCGAGCGCTGCCGCGACCTGGTCGAGGCGCGGGCCCTGCACGACGAAGGTTGTCAACCCGGCATTCTTGACGACATCCTCGACGGTGCCGGTGGCCAGCATCTTGCCGTAGGAAATATAGCTGATGCGGTGGCAGCGCTCGGCCTCGTCCATGTAGTGGGTGGAGACCAGCACGGTCAGCCCGCCACGCGCGAGGCGATGAATCTCGTCCCAGAATTCACGCCTGGCCTTCGGATCGACGCCGGCCGTCGGCTCGTCGAGCAGCAGCAGTTTCGGCTTGTGCATGATGCAGGCGGCGAGCGCCAGCCGCTGCTTCCAGCCGCCCGACAGCGTGCCGGCCAGCTGGTTGCGGCGCGAGGTCAGGCCGAGTTCCTCCAGTGTGCGCGCGACATGCTCACCCACCGGCTTCAGCTGGTAGAGCCGTGCGACAAATTCGAGATTCTCGCCGATCGTCAGATCCTCGTAGAACGAGAATTTCTGCGTCATGTAGCCGACTTCACGCTTGATACGCAGGCTCTCGGTGCGGATGTTGAATCCCAGCACCGTGCCTTCGCCCTCGTCGGGCGTCAGCAGGCCGCACATGATGCGGATGGTGGTGGTCTTGCCCGAGCCATTGGGGCCGAGGAAGCCGACGATCTCGCCTTCCGCCACCGTCATCGTCACATGGTCGACGACGGTCTTGTCGCCGAAGCGCTTGACCAGGCCATGGACGTCGATGGCGTTCATTTTGCGCTATCCGCCAGGTCGACATCGACGATCTGGCCAGGCTGCAGCGGGCCGGCATTGCCCTCCGGCCGTGCCTCGACCAGATAGACCAGCTTCTGCCGGTTCTCCAGGGAGTAGATCACCGGCGGGGTGAACTCCGGGTCCGGCGAGACGTAGCTGACGCGCGCCTTGACGTTTGGGCCGCAGCCGTCGCAGTGGACACCGAGCAAGGTGCCGACCTTGACCGAGGAGAAGGCGGATTCCGGAATGTAGACGCTGAGCTTCACCGCGCCGTCGGGCAGGATCGAAATGACCGGCGCGGTCGGGCCGGCGGTGTCGCCCGGATTGCGAATGACATCGTTGACCCGGCCAGGCGAGGGTGCTGCCAGCACCCGCTTCGACAGCCGCCACTGCGCCTGCTCCAGCGTCGCCTGCGCCTGCTTGACCTGATTGTCGGCGGCCTTGATCGTCTCCGGCCGCGCCGGCAGTCCGCCGACGGCGAGATTGGCCTTGGCCTGGCCGACCTGTGCGTTGGCGGTCTCCAGTGTCGCTGACGCGGTGTCGAAATCGGCCTGCGTGCCGGCGCCGCGCCTGAGCAGATCGGCGGCGCGGTCATATTTGCGCCTGGCGTCGGCGGCCTGAGCGCTGGCCATGTCGACCTCGGCCTTGAGCACCGCGATCTCTTCCGGCCGCCTGCCGATCTGCAGGTCGGCCAACTGCGCCTGCGCCTGGGCAAGGCTGGCCTGCGCCTGGGCAACCGCGATTTTCGCGTCCGCACTTTCCAGCGTCACCACGGTCGTGCCGGGCACCACGCGATCGCCGCGCTTGACCGTAACGGTCTCGACCTGCGCCACCTCGATCGGCGCCAGCAGCACATAGTCGCCTTCGACATAGCCGACGGCCAAAGGTGCCGCAGGCGCGCAGGCACTAAAAAGCTGCGCGGCGAGCGGTAGCGAGCAGAGAAAGCTCATGGTCTTTGCCCCTTCATCCTTGCCCCCTTCGGGCGGCCAATATGGCGCTGAGATTGCTCGATGTGGCCGCGACCACCTTGGCGGCTTGAGCGGCGCCGATGTCGCTCCAGCCCATGCGGCGCATCACCGCCTCGCGGCCGATGCGGAAATAGATGACCTGGCCGATCAGTGTGAACACGGTGAGCCTGGTGGCCTCGCTTTCGGCCGGCTCGCCGGTGGCCTGTTCCCACAGCTGGCAAAGCCGGCGATGCGTCGGCTCGAAGACGCCGTCATAGATGCGGTCGAGCGCGGCCGTCGGATGCGAAAGCTCGCGCAACACGAACTGGACGATCTCGCCGGCCTGCGGGCTTGCCACGACAAAGCCGACCATCCGCTCCAGCGCCACGAAGAGTTGTGCCTGCGCCGCCTCCGGGCCGGCCGGTGCGGGCGCCCGCGCATTGCCGAGCGCCTGGCCGGCAACCGTCTGGATGGTCTCGACGATAAAGTCGGCGGCAGCAGTGCGAAGGCCCTCCTTGCCGCCGAAGTGATAGGCGATCGAGCCAATATTGGCTTGCGCTTCCGCCGCGATCTGGCGCGTCGAGGTGCCGTCGAAACCCTGCCTGCCGAACAGTTTCAGGGCCGCTTGGACAAGCGCGGCTCGCGTCGTCTCGGCGGGAGACGCTTCGTGGCGAAGGTTTTTGGCGTCCGGCGATTTGATCATGAATGCTATTTAATCAATCGATTGATTAAAGTCAATCTGTGTATGCGGCTGTCTTGCCATCGCCGGCGGTAACCGCTTTAGTGCGCGGCCATGGGCAAGGAAGTCGAACGCAAATTCCTGGTCGCCAGCCCCGAATGGCTAGAACTGGTCGAGGCGGATATCCGCATTCGCCAGTTCTATCTCGCCGCGGCACCCGGTCGGAGCCTGCGCATCCGTATCAGCGATGGCACTTCCGCCAAACTGACGCTCAAATTCGGCAACAGGGCGCGTGAGCGCGACGAATACGAGTATCCGATCCCGCTGGCGGAGGCCGAGGAGATGCTGGCCTTCGCGCTTGGACGTGTCATAGAGAAGACACGCCACCATGTTAGGCATCGCGGCTATCTCTATGAGGTCGATGTCTTTGGCGGCCCGCTCGCGGGACTTGTGGTCGCCGAACTGGAGACGCCGGAGGACGTGCCGGACGAAATGCTGCCTGATTGGCTCGGTCGCGAAGTCACCGGCGAGTCTAAATTCTACAACGCGTCGCTCGCCCTCGGGGGGATTCCGGAGATCGCCGCATGAGTTTTCGTATCGATCCGCGCTTGCCGCTGACCGGCGAGGTCAGACGCATCCTTGCCGAGGAAATCGGCAAGGCGCTGGCCCATCTCGACGCCGCGCGGAGCAGGCCGGAGCAGGCACTGCACAAATGCCGCAAGCGGCTGAAAAGCGCTCGGGCCTTGCTGCGCCTCGTTCGTTCAGGTGACGAAACATTCTGCGAGACGGAGAACCAGTGCTACCGCAACGTGGCAGGCCTGCTTGCCGGGCCGCGCGAGGCGACCGCGCTGATCGAGACTGTCGACCGGTTGGCGGCGCGCTTCCCCGAACAATGCGCTGGCGGCGGCCTCGATGCCGTGCGCGACAGGCTGGTCGAGCGCCAGCAGGAATTGCATGAAGGCACCGGGCTCGAAGCGGCGATCGGTGCGGCGATCGCGGCTTGCGAAGAAGGCCTGAAGCGGATCGAAAGCCTGGCCTTGCCGGATCAGCCGGAACAGGCCGCCGACGTGCTTGCCGAAGGCGCTCGCATCACCTTGCGTCGCGCCAGGAAGGCGCTGGACAATGCCGGCTCGCGCGGCGAAGCCGATGATTTCCACGATCTGCGCAAGGCAGCAAAAACCCACGGCATGCATCTGTCGCTGCTCGGCAGGTTGTGGCCGACGCCGATCAAGGCCAGGCGCAAGGCAGTGGACGAACTGGCCGAAAGGCTGGGCGATCTGCACGATCTGTTCGTCATGCGCGGGCTGCTTGAGGCCGACGACCAGCCACTCGGGTCGCCGCAAGAGACGCGGCTCCTCGCCAAGCTTGTGAAGCGTTCGGAAAAAAGCTTGAAGAAGACCTGTCTCGCCGAAGCCGCCGATCTGTTCAGCGACAGCCCCAAGCGCTGGACCAGGCAGCTTGCGCGCAAGGCGCGTGACGATCTGGCCAGTGGCGCCCCGTATGAGGACGCGGGCGTGACAGGACCCGCTGGCTGATCATGGCCTAAGCCGCCGGCCTGTGGTAATCGCCCTTTGGCATGACCGAGACCAGCGACACGCTTCTGGATCGACTTGGCCGCTGGCTCGCCGGCCGGCTGCAGGAGGAATCGTCCGGCTACGAACCCTACACGCCGTCTGATCCTGAAACGCTGCGCCGGACGCTCGAACCGGGCGACATCCTGCTCATCGAAGGCAACCAGAAAATCTCGGCGGCGATCAAATACCTGACGCAGTCGACCTGGTCGCATGCGGCGTTCTATGTCGGTGATGCCTTGCTGGAACCGCAAGACGGGTCGGAGCGACCGCGGCTGATCGAGGTGACGCTCGGCGAAGGCTGCATCGCCGTGCCGCTGTCGCGCTACCGCACCTACAACACCCGCATCTGCCGGGCGAGCGGCCTGGCGCCGGAGGACCGCGACAAGGTCGTCGCCTTCATGATCGGCAAGCTCG
>JBDSLV010000410.1:0-5445 GCA_039916205.1 Mesorhizobium sp.
GCGGCGTCAAGCGCTTCCTGTCGGCGGCCGAAGATGAAGACGAAGCCGCCCTCCTCGATGAAGCGCTTTGCCGCCGCGCGGCCGATGCCGGTAGCGCCGCCTGTGATGACGGCGGTCTTTCCATTCAGTCTGGTCATGTCGTGCGGTTTCCTTGTTTCGCCGTTTCACGTCTCTGGTTGCTCGAGTAGGCCCCCGAGACGCTCAAGATGGGTCCGCCGGAGCGACGCGTTCAGTGCACAAGCGCGCACAACGGTGGTGCGAAATCGATCCGCTGGGCGACGGATGTCGGCGTGACCGTCGCCATACTTCTGGTCGATGTGCTAGATACGGCTTGGAAGGCGCACCAGGCGGTGCCGGATTGCACCATGATCGAATGGGATGACGTTCGCTATTTTCTTGCCGTCGCGCGCGGAGGCTCGGTGCGGGCGGCCGCCAAGCGCCTCGGTGTGAATCACGCGACCGTGCTGCGACGCATCGCCCAGCTCGAGGACCGCCTCGGGACGCACATGTTCGAAAAGCTGCCTTCGGGCTATCGCCTGACGGCTGCGGGGGAGGAAGTCCTCGATCTCGCGGAACAGATGGAAGCGTCGTCGCATCTGCTGGAGACACGCGTCCTCGGTCGCGACCAGAGCGCGCGCGGGCTTTTGCGGGTGACGCTTCCACCGTTCCTCGCCACCCATCTGCTCATGCCGGATCTCGCCGACTTCGCGCGTTTGCATCCGGACATCGAGATGGAGATCTTGACTACCGGCGAGGTGGCGAATCTGACCAACCGAGAGGCCGACGTCGCCATCCGCATTGTCGGCGACCGCAAGACCCTGCCGCTCAATCTTCACGGACTGAAGGGGCCGCAGTTGTTCAGCGGCGTCTACATGTCTCGCGATCGACTAGCCGGGTGGCATGCCGGCACGCCTGATCCCATCCGGTGGATCGTCATTGACAATCATGGAATTCCGGACTGGGCGCGCGACGGAGAAGTTCACACCGCGGGAGCTCCGTTCCGGACTCCGGACGCCGAGACACAGATCGTCGCGGCACAGCAAGGGATCGGGATGACGAAACTGCCGTGCTTCGTCGGAGATACCGACCCCCTGCTGGTGAGGGTGCCGGGCACCAACCTGCCCGTGCATGGGACACTCTGGCTTCTCACGCAGGGGGAGACACGCAAGACGAAGCGCGTGAGGCTCTTCACTGAGTTCGTATCCCGGAGGCTCGCGGCGTACGCTCCGCTTCTCGCGGGAGTATCCCTACCTCGCGACTGACTGCTGGCAGGTCACCGGCTACGCTCGCCGTGGATAAGCAATGACTTGCCCATAGTAGCTTCATGAACCTGTCCGTGAGGAAGAGGCGCGGTGGTTGTATCTAATCAACGCTCAAGGTGACGTCCCTACGCTGCGCCATGCGTCCATGAACCAGGTCCCTTGCTCCACCGGTAGAAGCCGGCGCAGCACTCACATTGGCATCAGAATGCGCTGTCTTGAAAGGCGTATCGAGGCGCCAAGAGCCGTCGGTGGCGACGGTGCAGCCGTCACCGGCCAGATGAGCGAATGGCGGCCTTTGGGAGCAAAGAACTTGGCACGAATGACCGAATGGAGGCGCATTGTTGTCCGGAGGTTTTGAACCCGAAAGTAGACAGTTTCTTCGTGAACGCCTATCTTCGCGCACCGCGCACCCCCCGTGAAATCCAATTGGGTTTGCGGGGAAGGTCAGTACGCTCTACTTCCCTCGCTTTTCAATCTTTAGGTTTGGGAGCTCGGGTCGCTTGGATTTCACACCGGCCTCCTTCAAGGCCGTGTATCCTACTTTTTTGAGGAGCTTCTCTGTTTTGGCGCGCTCCTTGTTGAGAGCGCTCTCACCTTTGACTTTGGGCATCCGTCCTCCCATTTGGTTCGTTGTCGTTCGCTAGCAAAAAATTGCCAGCGATATCGCGCGATGTCAGCTTTGAGGCTGCGGCGGAGACTAGGTCAATGACCGAAAAGAGGCGCATTGCTGACATTGATAGGGAAGCAGATAATCCGTAATGGCGCCGGCAGTTGCCGCCGTCGGCTAAGTGTTCGCGGTACCGCGTGACAAGCGCACGCCAGGGCCACCACCGTTCCCGGGAATGAATTCTATTCCGGCTGCTTCGAGAGATAGCTTCAGCGCTTGCAGGATTGATTCAGATGCGGGTTTCGAACCACGTTCGAACTGCACGATCGTCCTCAAACTTACCTTGGTTAGATCCGACAGTTCCTGTTGAGAAATGTCGAGAAGCCCACGGGCCGCGCGAACTTGGGCCGCACTTACCTTCATTGTTCAAATGCCCTGTTGCACAAAAAGTGCAAATATGCTTGTTTTAGGAAACGGCCGTTGGAAGTGGTTCCCCGCTTCCAACAGTCTAACCACGCCCACGCTTTGCGGAGCTCGGATCATGGCTGATTCCGACCATAGCATGACTATGCCTTTCGGCACGAATGGCAGGAATATGGCGGCGAACCGGCTGCCGGATGCTGACCCCGCAATTCTACTGCTGCGAGATTGGTTGCGGGCGCAGCATGTTTCTCAGATCCTTTGCCGTCTTCAACAGCGTCTCGAGAGGCGCTATCTCGACGCTAGAGGCGCCGAAGCGATGGGCAAGCAGGTCGCCTATTCGATCGCCTACCATGCGGAAGTCGAAGCTGTGACAGAGGCTTTGAAGATTCAGGATAGACTCCCGCGTATGCCTGCACGCTCACTTCTCGGCGTTGTCGCCAAGCTTGAAATAATCGTCGGCGCAGACCGCGAAATCGACGACCCGACAGACTTTCCCTGGCCACATATCGAATCGATCCTGCGTGACTTGAAGGAAATCGCCGGGAGTGTGCCTCTTCAGCGACCTGACCGGTCCATCGTTCAGGCGGATTGTCGGCGTTATCAAGCAATGGCCGCCGATCTGGTAGCGCTCGATCAGCAAGCCGCTGACGCCCCTTTCGGTCAGCAAACCGCCGCTGGTTTTGATACAGAGTAGAAAAGGCTGCGTAGGCGCACATAACGGCCATTCGGCGCTGAGGCGATTTCGGCGATCCTTGTCCCTATGCAGATATGCTCGGGACAGAAACGGTGAAGGCGGCACGGCGCGCTTCAAAACGCGGCGTCAGACGCGATGCAGAGACCGATCTATTTTCGCGCCGACGCGTCGTGGACGAGGCGTTTCTGGAACGAACGGCTCGCCTGTTTGAGGCTCGTACGGGGCGGTCGCTATCAACGGAGGATGCAAGGCAAATCGTCGACAACATTAGCGGCTTCTTCAGCATCCTTGCCGAGTGGGAACGGATTGACCGCGGCAAATAGCTGACGCTTCATGCTCGCCTGATGAACTTGGCTAGTGCGACCGTGCGCTGAACGACGGGATACCTAAGATGAACCAGCGACTTGTCCGGATCGCTAGGCCCGCAGGCCTTGTAAAGGCGCTGCTTTACGCGCGCGTCTCCTCTAAGGAGCAGGAGAAGGAAGGTTTCTCCATCCCGGCGCAATGCAAGCTCTTGCGCGACTACGCTCTGCAACAACGGTTCGACATCGTGCAGGAGTTTATCGACGTCGAGACGGCCAAGACCACCGGCCGGACCAATTTCACCGAAATGGTCAGATATCTGCGAAAGCATCCCGGCATTCGGAGCGTGCTGGTCGAGAAGACCGACCGACTCTATCGCAACCTGAAGGACTGGGTGACTCTCGATGAACTAGATGTGGAAATCCACCTCGCCAAAGAAGGTGTGACGCTGTCGCGTGACTCGCGCTCGTCTGAAAAATTCATGCACGGCATCAAGGTCTTGATGGCCAAGAACTATATCGACAACCTGTCGGAAGAAGCTCGCAAGGGGCAGATGGAGAAGGCGGAGCAGGGCATATGGCCGACCAAGGCTCCGCTGGGTTATGTCAACACCACGGGCAAGGATGGCAGAAAGGTTATCGAGCCGCATTCTGAACTGGCTCCAGTCGTCACACAGCTTTTCGAGCGTTACGCAACCGGTCAGTATTCGCTCAAGGCCTTGGCTAAAGCAGCCCATGGCGACGGGCTGATCTATCCCAAGAGCGGCAATCCGGTTCCGGTCAGCACCGTACATATGATCCTGCGCAACCGCCTCTATACGGGGCTGTTCCAGTGGAACGGCAAATTGCACCATGGTAAGCACGAACCTCTCGTATCGATCGAGCTATGGGAGCGAGTCCAAGGCGTCTTGACGGGTCGCAATGCGGTGCCGACCCACCCGATAGGAAACGAGTTCGCCTTCACCGGCCTGATGACCTGCACCGAATGCGGCTGCGCCATCGTGGCGGAGATCAAGAAGGGCAAATACGTCTACTATCACTGCACTGGGCATACCAACAAAGGCCGGGGCGAGTACGGTGATTGCCGCCGCAAATATGTCCGCGAAGAAGCGCTCGATGAGGCATTCTCCAACCTGCTCGACCGGTTGCATTTCGACGAAGAGATACTGGAATGGGTAAAAGCAGCTCTCATGGCCAGCCATGCCGACGAGCGCCGCGAGCATGAGCAGGCGATCCATCGATGCCAGGTTGAGTACAAGCGGCTCGAGGATCGGCTGCACGCCATGTATCTCGACAAGCTCGATGGCCGCATCGACAACGCTTTCTACGACCGGATGTCGGCACAGTGGCGAACCGAACAGACGCGGCTGCTTCGCGAGATTGAGCGCCATGGCAGCGCCGAGGAATCATACATGGAGGACGGCATCCGGCTGTTGGAGCTGGCGCGCAACGCCAGCCGACTGTTTGCGAAACAGCCTGCGCACGAGAAAAAGCGGCTCTTGAATCTGGTGCTGTCGAACTGCAAATGGGACCAAGGCGAGGTTCACGCGGCCTTCAGGCAACCATTTGATTTACTTGCGGAAACGGTCGCATCCGGCGCTGCAATGGGTGCACAGCAGACAGCTTCACCGACGGGGAGTCCAGTTTGGCTGGGGAACCTGGACAGTAATCCAACTATTTTTAAGCGCATGAAAACAAACAACCTATTGCTTTTATTTAGCTTTTACGTCCATAACTGTTCCGGTTTGGTGTTCCGGAATGATGCTACGGAAGGGCGAAAATGGCAAGGCTTACCTATCTCGAAAGGCGTGGCGCAACCTACTATGCGCGGATCGACATCCCGGTTGATCTTGTGCCGCTCTACCGCACCACGACGCGCAAGAAGTCGCTACGAACAAAGGATGAGCCGACGGCGAAGACTCGGCTCTGGCCGGTCATTGAGGCCTGGCGCGCTGAGTTTGATGACGTGCGGTCACGCCGCGAACTCACCGCCGACGATAAGGCGGATGCGGTCTGGCAGCACTACACCAGCGTTCTTCAGCGCGACGAGCAGGCCCGGCAGACGATGCCTACGAATGCCGACATCGAGGCGGCGACCGAACGGGCCATCGAACGTATCCAGCGCGACGGTATCGACGTGCACGACCCGCTGGCGGC
>JBDSLV010000411.1:0-15242 GCA_039916205.1 Mesorhizobium sp.
CGGCGGCCGGAGGGCGGCAAGCCGCATGATAGCGAGGGCCGGTGTCAGCCTTGCGACGCACGCCAGCCGATCCAGGCCGCAGATGATATCCGTGCTGCGCGAGGCAAGGCCGTTCATCGATTCCTCCAACTCTCTAAGTCGATAAGAATACTATACTTAAGGTGTGATACAGGGAATGGATTGTCAATTCCGCGCGCCGATGCGGCATGGATTTGCGCGATAAGGTGATGGGTTGGAAACCCTGTTTGCGGGCCGGTCTCATCGCTGCCCACCCTGACGATGCAGCCGCTCCCCTGAGTGAAAAAATCCGCCGCGATTGGCGCATCCGTCTTGGCCGCTCACAGCCGGTGGCTTTTTTCTAACAAGGCCGCTTTGGTTGGAAGGATTTAACTCTACAAGAACGATAGAATTAACCGACTATGGATGGGCAATCCAGTTTCCTCATTTTCAAGGAACGTTTCATGTCCACCATTTCGCGACGCATCATTCTCCTGTCCTCGGCCGCCCTTGCGGGGGCGGCCTTCCTCGGACCGGCCTTTGCCGACGACCTCAAGATCACCATCGGCTACCAGACGGTGGTCGAACCCTCGAAAGTACCACAGGCCGATGGCGCCTATGAAAGCGCGACCAAGGCGGCGATCGACTGGCGGAAATTCGATTCCGGCGCCGATGTCATCGCGGCGGTCGCTTCCGGCTCGGTCGATATCGGCTATGTCGGCTCAAGCCCTCTGGCCGCTGCTGCCAGCCGCGAACTGCCGATCCAGACCATCTTCGTCGTCGGCCTGATCGGTGAATCCGAAGCGCTGGTTGCCCGCAACGGCGCCGGCATCGAAAAGATCGCCGACCTCGCCGGCAAGAAGGTTGCCGTGCCCTTCGTGTCGACGACGCATTACAGCCTGCTTGCCGCGCTGAAGCACGAAAAGGTCGATCCGAAGTCGGTCGAGATCCTCAACCTGCGGCCACCTGAGATCGCGGCTGCCTTCGCACGCGGCGACATCGACGCGGCTTACGTCTGGGACCCGGCGCTCGGCCAGATCAAGACGAGTGGCAAGGTCGTGCTGGATTCCTCGCAGGTCGCCGCCTGGGGCGCACCGACCTTCGACGCCTGGATCGTGCGGACCGACTTTGCCGAAAAGAACCCGGAAGCCGTGCGCGACTTCGTCAAGGTGACGGGCGCCGCCTATGCCGAGTTCCTGGCCAAGCCGGACGCCTGGTCGGTGTCGTCGCCGCAGGCCGCCAAGATCGCCAAGCTCACCGGCGCCAAGCTGGAAGACGTGCCGCAGCTGCTGAAAGGCTATGTCTTCCCGACGCTGGAGGAACAGGCTTCCGACAAGTTCCTCGGCGGCGGCACTGTCAAGGCGATCGAGGCGGCGTCCGCCTTCCTCAAGGAGCAAGGCAAGATCGACGCCGTGCTGCCTGACTACTCGAAATACGTCTCGTCGAAATACGTCACCGAGGCACAGGCTTCGAACTAGACGCAGCAATACCGGACGCGCGCGGATCTTCTTCCCTGACGCCGCGTGCTGCTTGCCCCGGAACCGCCGAGCGGTTTCGGGGCAGGTGGATTTCATCGAACCGCCTGCGAGGAATCGCCATGCAAGAATGGCAAGCCATGCCGCATCTCGTGCTCGACAAGATCTCGATCCACTATGACGGGCAGGCGGCACCTGTCGTCGAGCGCGTCTCGATCGATGTCGCCAAGGGCGACTTCGTCGTGCTGGTCGGCCGCTCCGGCTGTGGCAAGACCTCGCTGCTCAATGTCGCGGCGGGCCTTGTCGCGCCGGCACGCGGCAGTGCCACGATCGGCGGCGAGCCGATCACCGCACCGGGCTCGGACCGGGCGGTTGTGTTCCAGAACGATGCGCTGTTTCCCTGGCTGACCGCGCGCGAGAATGTTGCCTTCGCGCTCAGGCTGCGCGGCGTCAAGCCGAGCGAGCGGGCGCGCCGCGCCGACGAATTGCTGGCATTGGTGAAGCTCGACGGCGCCGGCGACAAGCACATATGGGAGCTTTCCGGCGGCATGCGGCAGCGTGTCGGACTGGCGCGGGCGCTGGCCGCCGAGCCGCAATTCCTGCTGCTCGACGAACCGCTGGGCGCGCTTGACGCGCTGACGCGCGAACGCATGCAGACGACGCTACTCGATTTGTGGACGGCAAGCCGCGTTGGCGTGCTGATGGTGACGCATGGCATCGAGGAAGCGCTGGTGCTGGCCACCCGCATCATCGTGCTGGCGCCGGGGCCGGGCCGTGTGGTGCGAAATTTCGAGCCCGGCTTCAGCCGGCGCTACGCCGCCGGCGAGACCATCCGCGCCATCAAGGCTGACCCCGCCTTCGCCGCCGCGCGTGGCGAGCTGACGGACGCTATCTTCGAAGGAGAGGCGGCATGAGCGTTACCTCCTACACGGAACGTCCCAGCGCCAGGATTGACGAGGCTGAAGGCCTGACCGTGCCGTGGTCGAGGCCTCGGCCAAGGCGGAGCGGCGTTTCGGCGCGCGTGGTCAGCGCCGCCACCATCCTCGCCGTGCTGGCGATATGGGCTTTGTCGGCACGCCTGCAGCTGGTGTCGCCGGTGTTCCTGCCGTCGCCCGCCGCTGTGTGGGCCAAGTTCATCCTGGTCGCCCGCGACGGTTTTGTCGACGCGACGCTGCTGCAGCATGTCGTGGCCAGCCTCTACCGGGTGTTCGCGGCGCTGATCGCGGCCATCATCATCGGTGTTCCGGTCGGTCTCGCCATCGGCATCAGCACTGTCGGGCGCGGCATTTTCGATCCGCTGCTGGAGTTCCTGCGGCCGATCCCGCCGCTTGCCTACCTGCCGCTGATCATCATCTGGTTCGGCATCGGCGAGCCGTCGAAAATCCTGGTCATCGCCATTGCCATGCTGGCGCCGGTCGCCCTGTCGACCGCCGCCGGCGTTCGCGACGTTTCGCAGGAGCGCATCAATGCCGCCCGCTCGCTTGGCGCAACGCGGATCCAGGTGGTCCGGCACGTCATCTTGCCCAGCGCGCTGCCGTCGATCCTGACCGGGCTGCGCATCGCGCTTGGCGCCGGATGGTCGACACTGGTGGCGGCCGAGCTGGTGGCGGCGACGCGCGGGCTTGGCTTCATGATCCAGTCGGCGGCCCAGTTCCTCGTCACCGACGTGGTGGTGATGGGGATCCTGGTCATCGCCATCATCGCCTTCGGGCTGGAATTCATCATCCGCCGGATCGAGCGCGTGCTCATTCCCTGGGCGGGACGGGACTGACAACGGGGCCGGCAGAGGCCCGACATCCATGTGCGGCTGAACCCCTCCAAAGGAGACGTCACCAATGCCGACCGAACAGAATTCGAAAATCCTAAGGGAAGTGCTCGACGCCAATGCGAACTACGCCGCCGAATTCGGCGACAAGAAGGACCTGGCGCTGCCGCCGGCACGCGGCTTTGCCATCCTGACCTGCATGGACGCCCGGCTCGACCCGGCCAAATATGCCGGGCTGGCCGAAGGCGACGCGCATGTCATCCGCAATGCGGGGGGCCGGGCCACCGACGATGCGATCCGCTCGCTCGTCATCTCGCACAAGCTGCTCGGCACCAATGAGTGGTTCGTGATCCATCATTCGAACTGCGGCATGGAGCTGTTCTCCGACGAGATCATCGGCGACCTGCTGGACGACAGTCTCGAGACCGCCGCGTTCGACGGCAAGGTGTGGAGCAATCCCAAGCATGGCCACGGCAGCTCGCATGGCCATTTCCTCAAATGGCACACCATCGCCGACCAGGACGGCAGCGTTGAACAGGACGTGCGCCGCATCCGCGAACATCCGCTCGTCCCCGGCCATATCCCGATCCATGGCTATGTCTACGACGTCCACAGCGGACGCCTGGTTGAGGTCAAGGCCGCCACGGCCGCCGGCCGCGCCGTCTGACAAGGAAAGGCCCGCCACGCCGGCGGGCCCTTTTTGTTGCTGACCGCCGATACCGGCAGTGCGCCGGTCGCGGCTTCGGGACCAAAGGAGTGACCGCATGGCCCATCCAGCACCGGCATTGTTTGCTTTCCTCGGCGCCCGGCTGCGCTCGGTCCAGGCCGACGGGAAACGACCCCTTGATGACGAGCCTCAGTCGCCCGCGCCGGTGCGCTGGAATGCCGAACGCGACCGCCTGCCGCCACGCGACGAGAGTTTTTATTGGGCCTGGGAATACTGGTCGCAGTGATCCGAACATCCGGCGGCAAGGGCCGCTGACCGGAAGGCGGCGCGTCACGCGAGGATAGCCGCGCGGCCGTCCGACAGCCTGCTCGAAAACCGTTACCGCCAGGCTCCAGGCTGGCTGCCTGCGGTGTATTTTTGCCGCATCGGGAGCAAGGACGCCTGATCCCGTCGGATCCGCCTAACTTATCATCGCGCCTTGATCAAACGATCGAATGATGCAATGTTCTGTCGACCCGAGGTCACGGCATTCAGCCGGGGCGAGCCGGGCAAGGCGTGCAGCAACGCCTCCATGGAGGGCGCATTGGCCCTTGCATGGCTCATTGCGAATTTTGCGGGACTGTTTCCATGACCGAAATGACCATTCTCCCAGTAAGCCAGACGATTTCCTTCTTTCGCGTCAGCGATCTGGAGCGGACGCGGCGCTTCTATGCCGAGACCTTCGGCCTGAAGACGGTCTTTGAACGGGACGGCAAGGTCATCATCCTGCAGGCCACGGGCGAGAGCTTCTTTGGCTTCGTGACCGGGGATCTGCCGGCTGGCCAGCCCCGCATGGCCGCGCTGACCTTTGTTGTCGCCGATGCGGATGGATGGTCGCGCCATCTGGAAAGCCTCGGCGTCGCGACCAAGGGGGCGCCAATCTACAAGGCCGATTTCGGCATCTACATTCTCTATGTCACCGACCCCGACGGCTACACGGTCGAAGTCCTGGAGATGCGGGCGCCAGGCTGGCCGCATCTCGCCAGCGCCTGAGCGCGGCGGCTTCCAGGAGCGCCATGGATATAGGCGCTCTCCCAAAAGATCATCCGAACAGGACCAGAGGTTCCCAGAACGTGTCTTCGCCAATCATGACCCCCAGCGCACCAGTTGCCTCCGACCTCCACCCCAGGGGAACCGAGGCTGACGGCGGCTGGCTGATGTTCCACTCGGTCGGCAAGTTTCCGGGGCAGAGGCAAGCGATGACCGAGGCGCTTGCCGGCTTCGCCGATCACTGGTGCGCGCCCGACGACAGCCGCTGGGCCAAGATCGACGCTGGCCGGCGCGAGGCGATCGACCTCTGGTCGACGCTGGTTGGTGCCGCCAGCGGGACAGTGATGGCGGCGGAAAATGTCACTGCCTGCTACCACGCCTTTCTCGAAGCCTTGCCGCCAGAGGACCTCGCTGGACGCAAGATCCTGATCGCCGAGGATTGCTTCCCAAGCCTGCATTTCCTGCTGACCGGGATGGCGCCACGGCTCGGTTTCGAGCTGGTGACCGTGCGCCAGCGCCACGGCGCGGCATCCGTCGAGGATGAGGATTTCCTGGCTGCGTGGGACGAGCAGGTGGCGCTGGCGGTGATCACCTGGGTTACATCGACGGCGTCGCGGCGCTGTGACCTGGACACGCTCGTCGCGCATGGGCGCCGGATGGGCTCGATCATTTCCGTCGACATCACCCAAGGTGTCGGTTGCCTGCCCTTCGACGTCAACGCGCCGGCGGTCGACTTCGCCGCCGCCACCTCCTTGAAGTGGCTGTGCGGCGTGCCGGGTGCCGGGCTCGCCTATGTCGCGCCGCATCTGATGCAACGGCTGCAGCCGCAACTGCGCGGCTGGTTCAGCCAGCCGGACCCGTTCAACTGGCGGCTCGACCGTTTCGAGCTGGCGCCGGACGCGCGCCGCTTCGACAACGGCACGCCATCCTATGCACCCTATATCGCCACGGTGCCGGGCCTGAAATGGCTGACGGCGGTTGGGACGGCAGCCATCCGCGCGCACAATCTTCGCCTCTCCCGCCGGTTGATGGACATCGCCGACGGGCATGGATTGACGCTTGTCAGCCCGCGTGACGACGCAAGCCGTGGCGGCACCGTGGTCATCGAGATTCCAGCCGGCGTTTCGCCCGATCACGTGCAGCGCGGGCTGATGGCGCAAGGCATCGTCTGCGACACGCGTTCCGACCGGATGCGCTGGTCGCCCGGACTGATCACGAGCGAGGCGTCGTTCGATGTGATGGACGGGCTGCTGGCAAACCTCTGCCGGACCTGAACATATGGACGCTGGACGAGCCTCTTGTATCCTGCGCCAAGGATGGCTACGACGGGTTGTGCCTGACTGGCAAGGAGCGGCCCGGCCAAGTGGTGACAGACCGCACTCAGGATAAGGACCGTTTCGTGTCAGCCGAAGGTTTCGCGCCAATATCATCGCGCAGCACCATCCAGGACGGCGTCTACCGGCAGCTTCGCTATGCGTTGATGACCGGCCGCTTCGATCCCGGGCAGACGCTCACCATATCCTCGCTGTCGGAATCCTTCGGCACCAGCCATATGCCGGTGCGGGAAGCGTTGCGGCGGCTTGCCGCCGAGAATGCGCTGGAAGTCGCCGCCAACGGGTCCGCCCGCATCCCCGGCATCAGCCGCGCCAGGCTGGACGATCTGTGCCGGGCCCGGATGGCGGTCGAAGGTCTGGCCACCGAACTCGCTGTTCCCAACATCGGCGAACGCGACATCACCACACTGATGACGCTTGTGCATGAACATGAGACCGTCGGGCGGCTCGACAGTTTCTACGCCATGCTGGGCAAGAACCAGGAATTTCACTTCCGCCTCTACGCCGCATCGCAATCGGAAGTCCTGATCCAGCTGATTGAGACCCTGTGGCTGCGTTTCGGTCCCTACATGCGGCTGCTGACGCGTCACCTCGAGCCGATCCTGCAGACGCAGGAGGGTGAGACCTATTCCGTGCATCATCACGAGATCATCGCGGCGCTGAAGGCGGGTGACGCGGTCGCGGCGCGCGCCGCGATCGTCGCCGACATCGATGCGACGCAACGCCTCCTGCACAGCCTGTCCGACGACAGCTGAGGCGCGCTCCGCCGCGCTTTTCCAAAGTCCGAATATCCATCGTGCCGAACGCTTTTCGAGTTCGGCGGCCACGCGTTCGCGCAAGCTTTCGCCCTCCCGCGATGGCGCCAATGCCGGCGTTCCATCTTGTCCGCAAGGCGACCTGTCGTTGATCTTTGCCAAGGATTGTGATCATATGATCAAACTGTGCCCGACAGCTGAGGCCAGCATTGATCGCCAGAGGAGAACCCATGAAAAGCGCTGACAGGCCGGATGCATTGCCGGTAAATTCGCAGGTGACATTTCTCTATTATGCCGACCTCGCGGAGCCGGAGCGGTTCTATGGCGAGATGCTCGGCTTCGACAAAACCTTCGACAAGGGTTGGGTGAAGTTCTTCAAGACCACCGAGCACTCCTATGTCGGGCTCGTCGACCAGGCCAAGGGCCATCACAAGGCGTCGGACGCCAAGAGCGTGATGGTTTCCATGGAGACGCCCGACCTCGAAGCCTGGTATGAGCGCATGAAGGCCAAGAATGCCGACTTTGTCGTCCACCTCGATCTCGACAAATCGGCGGATCAGATGGTCAGCACCTTCCTGATGCGCGATCCCGGCGGCTACAGCGTCGAATTTTTCCGCTTCAACAACAAAGACTGAAAGCCCGCCGGCCTGGAGGCGGGCTTTCGCCCGCGGTCAGGCCGGCGCCCGCAACCGGTCTCCGGTCTTGGGGTCGAACAGGCAGATATCCCCTGCGTTCATGCCAAGCAGGACCGGCTCGCGCACGCCGAGATAGAGCCGCTCGGTGGTGAACAGTTTCAGCGACTGGCCGGAAAGATCGACATGGGCGACGGTGGCGGCGCCGGTCGGCTCGATGAGATCGATGCTGGCCGCGATCCCCGGCCCACCCATAGGCAACAATTTGACGCGTTCCGGCCGGATGCCGACGATGACACGCCCGTCCGTCGGTAGATTTGCCGGGGTCGGCACGGCAAGCAGCCTTGCGTCCCCGATATGCAGCGCGACAGCGTCGCCCTCGGGAATGGCCCATGCATTGAGGAAATTCATCGCCGGAGAGCCGATGAACCCGGCCACGAACATGTTGGCCGGGTTGTCGTAGAGCTCAAGCGGCGCGCCAACCTGCTGGATGATGCCGCCATTCATCGCGACGATGCGGTCGCCCATGGTCATGGCTTCGATCTGATCATGCGTGACATAGACGGAGGTGGCGCCGAGATCGCGGTGCAGCTTACGGATTTCAAAGCGCATCTGCTCGCGCAGGCGCGCATCCAGGTTCGACAGCGGCTCGTCGAACAGGAATGCCTTGGGATTGCGCACGATGGCGCGGCCCATCGCGACGCGCTGCCGCTGCCCGCCCGACAAGGCGCGCGGCTTGCGGTCCTGCAGCGCGTCGAGGCCCAGCTTGTCGGCGGCCTTCTTGACCGCTTCGGCGATACGGTCGGCCGGCGTGCGCTTCAGCTTCAGGCTGTAGCTCATGTTGTCGCGCACATTCATATGCGGGTAGAGCGCATAGGACTGGAACACCATGGCGATGTCGCGGTCCCTTGGCGGCAGATCATTGACGCGCCTGTCGCCGATCCGGATTTCGCCGGCGTTCATATCCTCGAGCCCGGCGATGATGCGCAGCAATGTGGACTTGCCGCAGCCCGAGGGGCCGACCAGGACGACGAACTCGCCCGAGGCGATGGTGAGGTCCACGCCCTTGAGCACGGAGACGGCGCCGAAATCCTTGCGGACACCGTTGATTGTGATCGATGCCATCGTAGAGAGCCTTTCGTTTCAGCCTTTGACCGCACCGGCGGTGAGCCCTTGCACAAGGTAGCGTTGGATCAGCAGGAAGAAGACGCAGACCGGAATGAGCGCCAGCACTCCCGACGCCGTCATCGGTCCGTAATCGACCGTGGCACGGGTTGAGAAGGAGAGCAGGCCGACCGGAAACGTCGTCGACGAGGACGATGAATTGAGCATCATCGCGAACAGGATTTCGCTCCACGCGGCGGTGAAGGAAAAGCCGAGCGTCGCGGCGAGGCCTGGCAAGGTCAACGGCGCGATGATCTGCAGCAGCGCCTTGAACCGGGTGGCGCCGTCGATCATGGCCGCTTCTTCGAGATCCTTGGGAATGCCGTCGAAGAAGGACTGCATCAGGAACGTGGCGAAGGGGATGTTGAAGGCCGTGTAGATGATGATCAGCCCGGTCAGGCTGTTGGTCAGGCCGAGCGGCCCGAACATGCGGAAGATCGGCGCGATGACGATCACCAGCGGGAACATCTGGGTGACGAGCATCAGCCCGACGATCCAGAACTTGCCGCGAAAGGTGAAGCGCGAAAACGCGTATCCAGCCGCCGCCGCGAGCACCGTGGTCACCGCCGCCGTGACGCTGGAGACGATGATGGAATTGCGGAAGTAGAGCAGGAAATCGCCAGTCCGTATCACAGTGGCATAGTGTTCCCAGCTTGTTCGCGCCGGCCAGAACTGGACGCCGCCACTGTAGATCAGGTCGTTCGGCGTCACCGACACCTTGAACAGCCAATATAGCGGGAACATCGCCACCGCCATGTAGATGGCCAGTGCCGCATAATGCAGCGTCCACAAACCGCCGCGCTTGAGGGTTGAACCACGCATCGCTCGCCCTCAGCTTGCCCGCAACAGCGCGTGGCGCAGCGCCAGCAGCAGTGCGGAATAGATCAAAAGCAGCAGCACCAGCACGGTCGCGACCGCCGACGCATAGCCGAAGTCGAGCCCCTGGAACGCCTGGGTGAAGATGTAACTGGCGACGATCTGCGAGGAATCGGCCGGGCCGCCTCTTGTCATGACGACGATCAGTTCCGGCGAATTGGCGACCCAGATGGTGCGCAAAAGGACGGTGATGGCGATCGTTGGCGCCAGGAACGGCAAGGTGATCGAACGGAAGCGCTCGAACGTGCCGGCGCCATCGATTTCCGCGGCTTCGTGGATCTCCTTGGGAATCGACTGCAGCGCGGCAAGCAAGGTGATGGCGAAGAACGGTGTGCCCCACCAGACGCCGGCGATGATCGGCCCCCACAGGGCGCGATGCGGATCGGACAGGATGTTGTCGGGCGCGCTCATCAGGCCAAGCGCATACGCCCAATGCGGCAGCGGCCCGACGACCGGGTTGAGCAACCAGCCCCAGTTGAGGCCGACCAGGAATGTCGGCACCGCCCATGGCAGGAAGACGATCGCCTGTATAACCCCCCGTCCCGGGAAAGGCCGGTTGAGAAGCAGGGCCAGGATCAGGCCGAAGACAAATTGCAGGACCACGCAGGATACCGTCCAGATCGCCGTGTTGCCCAGCGCGTTCCAGAAATTGCCGTCATGCATCAGGTCGCGGAAATGCGTGAGGCCGACATAGCCACCGCTCATCGGATCCAGCAGCATGATGTCGCGGAACGCATAGGAAATGCCGATCACCACCGGCACAAGCGTCGTGGCGGCAATCAGGAACACCCCCGGGAAAGTGTAAAGGTAGGGCTCGAGCGTCGCCAGCAAACGCCGCGAGCCGCCCGGTTGCGGGATTTGCACATTCGTGTCAGCGGCCATGCGCGGAAACTCTTGATCTTTGCGGCGGATGGAATGGCCGGACACCGGGGAGCCCGATGTCCTGCCGGCTCAGAAATTCCCGGCTACTTCGCCATGGTTTTCTGCTGCACCTTGGTGAGGCAGGCGGTGTCGGCGAGTGCCGGCGCGCAAAGGAGGACGCTTGCCGCCGTGGCAAGAAGCGCTTTCCTGATCATGTGATTCCTTCCCATTGTTGTTCGGAAGCAGGCCTTGGGCCTGCTGGCTCCCCGGCTCGTTCATGGCCGGGTTTTCGCACGTCGTACCAACGGGCCCCTTACCCGCTCTCCCGTCCCGGCATCGTGCTACGAAGGCATAATTACATCATTCGATCTTTTGATCAAGAAGTGTTTCGCGATCGCCGATCAACCCCGCTCGGCGAGCTCATTGCGTGGCAAAACTGGCAAAGCGGGCGCTGAACCAGGCCAGGCGAACGCTCCCGGCAAGCGACACAGGCGCGGCACGGCTGGAGAGGAACAAGGTGTAAGAGAGGCTTGCGGTGTCGTTGGCTGGGCTGCAGCCTTACAGGCGAAGAGAGGGCGGCGGCGGCGCGCCTCAGCCTCGGGAGCGGTTCGCCCATATCAGCCCGGCCAGGCCGACCAGCATGGCGACAATGCCGATATAGAGCCATTGCGACTGGCCGGTCATGAAGCTGCCGCCGACCAGGCCGATGCCTTGCAACGACCACACGGCGCCGATGGCCAACACAATCAAGGCCAGCAGATTTTTGGTCAGTCTCATTGCCGGAAACCCCTTCTCAAGTCGATCCGATGCGGCGCGATGGCCGCGATGAAAGAGCCAAAGGACACGGCTCGATCAGGCTCGCCTCTACTTGGAGTATTAACGCTCGATCTTGTCAAACGCATCCCCGATATGGGTGCAAGATCATTCGAAATTGACCGCCTCTCCTCGGAAAATCCCTGACAGACTGTTTCCCAGTGACTCCAAACGTGTGCCGCTGCCACGGAACCGCCGGATCCCTGCCGCATTTCCTGCCTTAATCGCCCCCTAACGGCTTGGGTCTGTCAACGGAGCCATTTTCCCCAATATGAAAAACAACAAGCAAACCGCGCTTGTCGCGGTAACGATCGCGGCTGGCCTGATGGTCGGCGCATCCGCCTCTCAAGCCACCGCCGCGGCCGGCCAGTGTGGCCGTGCTTCCTGGTACGCCCTGCATTCCAAGACCGCATCGGGCGAGCGCATGAACCCTTCGGCGATGACCGCCGCCCACCGCACCTTGCCTTTCGGCACCAAGTTGAAGGTGACCAACCAGAACAACGGCCGCAGCGTCATCGTGCGCATCAATGATCGCGGTCCCTTCATCAAGGGCCGGGTGCTCGACCTGTCGAAGGGCGCCGCAGGCCAGCTTGGCTTCATCGGTTCCGGTCAAACCGCGGTGTGCATGGCACGCGTCTGATGCGCTATTGCCTGGACCATGATCCTTCCGAGAGCCGGAACCCGCTCCAGGATCATGGTCTCGTGTCCGGTGGGCGGCCGGACACATTAAGTTCACACTTCGGCAGCGCACATTGAGCCGGCTGCGCCGTTCCGGGCGGGTTTTCAAGGCTTTGAACGAAAGAAGCATAGGTCACGCGAGGTGACGTATTGCATCGCAGCAATTAGTTGTTAACTTCGCCGCGAGACATTCAAGGCTCGGCGCTGCTCGTCGTCCCTTCGGTGGCAGGCTGCAGCGGGGTTCCCCAGTGTTCTACCAGCTCTATGAATTGAACCATGCCGCCTTGCAGCCAGCGCGCATCTATGCCGATGCGGTGCGCCTGCTCTACACCAATCCGCTCAATCCATTTTCGCATACGTCCTGGGGCCGCTCGGTCGCGGCGACGGCTGAACTGTTCGAGCGCACCACGCGCCGCTACGGCAAGCCGCAATTCGGCCTCGACAAGACCGTGGTCGACTGGAAGAGCGTCGCCGTCACCGAAAAGAGCGTCTGGTCGCGGCCATTCTGCAATCTGATCCGCTTTGAGCGCGCCGTGCCGGCCGATCGCAAGCCGGATCCGAAGCTTCTGATCGTGGCGCCGATGTCCGGCCATTACGCGACGCTGCTGCGCGGCACCGTCGAGGCCATGCTGCCCTATGCCGATGTGCATGTCACCGACTGGGTCGATGCCCGCCAGGTGCCGCTTGCCGATGGCAGCTTCGATCTCGACGATTATATCGACTACGTCATCGACATGTTCCACGCGCTCGGACCCGACACGCATGTGATGGCGGTGTGCCAGCCTTCCGTTCCCGTGCTTGCCGCCGTGGCGCTGATGGAAACGCGCGGCGATCCTTTCGTGCCGTCGACGATGACCCTGATGGGCGGGCCGATCGACACGCGCCGCAACCCGACGGCGGTCAACCTTCTGGCGGCGGAAAAGGGCATCGACTGGTTCCGCGACAATGTCGTCATGCAGGCGCCATGGCCGGCGCCGGGCTTCGGCCGCGAGGTCTATCCCGGCTTCCTGCAGTTGTCGGGCTTCATGAGCATGAACCTCGACCGCCACATCACCGCCCACAAGGACTTCTTCATGCACCTTGTGAAGCATGACGGCGACAACGCGCACAAGCACCGCGACTTCTATGACGAATATCTGGCGGTCATGGACCTGACGGCGGAATTCTATCTGCAGACCGTCGACACCGTTTTTGTCCGTCACGCCTTGCCCAAGGGCGAGATGACGCATCGCGGCACCAAGATCGATACGACGGCAATCCGCAATGTTGCCCTGTTCACGGTCGAGGGCGAGAACGACGATATTTCCGGCCTTGGCCAGACCCAGGCGGCGCATGACCTGTGCGTCAACATTCCCGCCGACAGGCACGCGCATTACATGCAGCCGGCGGTCGGGCACTACGGCGTCTTCAACGGCTCGCGCTTCCGCTCTGAAATCGTGCCGCGCATCGTTGATTTCATCACCAGCTATGGCCGACAGGACCGCGTCGCGGTGAAGCCGAAGCTGGTCCGCACCGCCAGGCGATAAGTCAAAGCCCCCGGAATGCGGCCAATCCGCCGGTTGATGACAGCCGGCAGGCCGAATCTGTTGCACAAGTGCCGCTGTTCCTCCCCTCGGGTAACCATGCTGCAAATCTGGCTGTCGTCGTAATTGACACGGAGTGTAAATCGCCCTTAACCTTTCGTTAACAAACGAAGGGCGAGCGGGGACAATGAATTCCTCACCTACAGGGCGACGGCTGCGCGTGTGCGTGGCAGCCGGACTGGCAATAGCGGGAAGCTGGGCCGTACCGGCTTTGGCCGCGAGCCCGATGGTAACCGGGGGCATGACCTCGCAACCGATCGGCCACTACGATTTCTGCAAGCTGCATTCTAGCGAATGCTCGATCCGCCCGGCCAATCTCGCTCCCGCCACGATGACCGATGGGCTGATGCGCAAGCTGGCCAGCGTCACCGCCAGGGTCAACGCCGCCGTCAAGCCGATGAGCGACCTTGAAATCTACGGCAAGGACGAAGTCTGGGCCTATCCGGACAAGGGCGTCGGCGACTGCGAAGACTATGTGCTGGAGAAGCGGCGCCAGCTTTCCCGATCGGGCATATCTCTTGCCGATCTCCTGATCACGGTCGTGCGCAAGCCCGACGGCGAGGGCCATGCGGTGCTGACGGTGCGCACCGACAAGGGCGACTACGTGCTCGACAACCTGAACGACAAGGTCAAGTCGTGGGACGCGACCGGCTACCGCTTCCTCAAGCGGCAGGCGATCGACAACACCGGGCGCTGGGTTTCGATCCGCGGCGGCCAGCAGGTTCTGGTCGGCTCCGTCCAGTAAACGAACACGAAATATTCGAAGCAGGCGACGCCAAGCGGCCTGTCTGCTTCATGTATCCGCTGCAGGTTGGCACCGCCAAATTGGCCCCTGCCGTTGACGCGGCTGCGTCTCGCGCCGCCTGACAAAAAGATTTTTCCATCTCTCCGTGAACCATTTCCGTTCGTCCGGCGACACACAGCTGTGAACGACAGAAACCCAACCACGGAGACTTCAAATGACTGCTTTCCTGCGTAACACCCTTCTCGCCGCTGTCGCGGTCTCTGGCTTTGCCGGATCCGCCATGGCCAAGGAGATTGTCCCCAGCTGCGCCTACAGCTCGCTCAATGATCTTTGGAGCGGCCGCTGTTGCAATCTCAACGACTCGAACTGCCTGGGCGGCGGAAATGGTGGCCGCGACCATGGCGACAAGGGCGGCCAGAGCACCAACGGCGGAAACAATGGCCCGGCCGGCAAGCCGTGATCTTGTCAAGACAGAGCGCCGGCGGCACTTCGGGTGAAGTGAGCGCCGGCGCCAACAGGTGCCGCAAACGCCTGCTTACGGCCGTCGGCCAAGTGCCGCGCGGATCGAGGCGGTGATGCGGAGAAGCTCCGCTTCATCCAGCCTTTCGATGTTTTCAGCCAGGAGATTGGCAAGCTCCGTCGCGGCGGGGCTCAGGCCTGACGTGTCGAGTTTGACACGCGGATGCGAGGCCTCGGCCAAGCGTGCCAGCTCCTCGGCGTCATCCCAGATGATGTTGAAATAGCCGATGATCTTCTGGATCAGCGTCCAGGTCGGCGCGCCACGGCGGCCATGCTCCAGCGCCGACAGATAGGCGGCGCTGACGCCGATCGCCGCCGCCATGTCCTTTTGCTTGACGCCGCGCTCGCT
>JBDSLV010000412.1:0-7427 GCA_039916205.1 Mesorhizobium sp.
ACCGGCTATTCCTCTGCCTTCGCCATCATCCTGTTCGTAGCGGTGTTCGGCCTCGCCAACATCTACGTCAAGGCGCTCAACAAGGTGAAGCAGAGATGAGCCTGACAACAGCCCATTCGGTCGTCGCGCCCTCATCGAATTCGAAGCGCATCGCCGGCACGATCATCGTGCTCTACGCGCTCATCTCGATCGTGCCGCTGCTGTGGATCTTCGCCACCAGCTTCAAGACGCCGCCGGACTCGATCGCATACCCGCCCAAAATCCTGTTCCAGCCGAGCCTTGAAGGCTACTGTAACCTGTTCTCGACGCGGACGCGGCAGACGCCGGAATATATCAACTCGCTGGGTCCAGCGACCGGCTTTTGCGACGAGACCACCCGCAAGCGCAACATGGTGATCGCCGGCCCGTCCAACTTCCTGCCGCGCTTCATCAACTCACTGATCATCGCCTTCGGCTCGACCTTCTGCGCCGTCTTCCTCGGCACGCTGTCGGCCTATGGTTTCTCGCGCTTCAAGGTGCCGCTGGCCGACGACCTTCTGTTCTTCATCCTGTCGACGCGCTTCATGCCGCCGATCGCCGTCGCCATTCCCATCTACCTGATGTATCGCGAGCTTGGCCTGTCGGACACAGCACTCGGCATGATCCTGCTCTACACCGCGGTCAACGTGTCGCTGGCGGTCTGGCTGCTGAAAGGCTTCATAGACGAGATCCCGCGCGAGTATGAAGAAGCGGCGATGATCGACGGCTATACGCGACTGCAGGCTTTCTGGCGCACCGTGTTGCCGCAAGCGACAACCGGCATCGCGGCGACCGCCATCTTCTGCCTGATCTTTGCCTGGAACGAATATGCGTTCGCCGCCCTTTTGACCTCGGGCACGGCGCAGACCGCGCCACCCTTCATCCCGACGATCATCGGCGAAGGCGGCCAGGACTGGCCGGCGGTGGCAGCGGGGACGACGATCTTCCTGGTGCCGATCCTGGTCTTCACCATCCTTCTGCGCAAGCAGCTGCTGCGCGGCATCACCTTCGGCGCGGTGCGCAAATGAGCATGACCCGACCCACGAAACGCAAATCGCGCTGGCCGGCCTGGGCCCGGCGCGGCCTGATGGAAAACATCGCCACCGCGCTCATCGCCATCGGCTTCCTGATGCTGTTCCAGCCTTTCGCGCTGTCTCTCTACACCTACTCCTTCATCACCATGCTGGCCGGCACCGTGATGTTCATCATTGTCTCGAAGTTTCCGGAGTAGGTCATGGCCGAAATCCGCGTCCAGAACCTGAGAAAAGCCTTCGGCGATTTCGTCGCCGTGCAGGATTCCAATTTCGTCGTCGAGGACGGCGAGTTCTTCGTCATGCTCGGACCATCGGGCTGCGGCAAGACGACGACGCTGCGCATGATTGCCGGGCTCGAACTGCCGACCGGCGGCCAGATCCTGCTGGGTGGCGACGACGTCACCATGCTCAGGGCGCGAGAACGCGACATCGCCTTCGTGTTCCAGCTGTTCGCGCTCTATCCGCATATGAATGTGCGCAAGAACATCGGCTTCCCGCTTCTGGCGCAAGGCATGCCCTCGGCCGAGATTCGCAGCAGGGTCGAAGAGACCGCGAAGCTTTTGCGCATCGACCACCTGCTCAACAAATCCGTGTCCGGCCTTGCCGGCGGCGACCGCCAGCGCGTCGCGCTTGGCCGCGCCATCGTGCGGCGGCCAAAATGCTTCCTGATGGACGAGCCGCTGGGCACGCTCGATACCGAATTCCGCGATTTGATGGTCCATGAACTGCGTGAGCTGCACAACCGCATCCACGCCACGACCGTCTATGTCACGCATGATCAGATGGAGGCTATGTCGATGGCCGACAAGATCGCGGTGATGAACCATGGCGTCATCGAACAGTTTGGAAGTCCGCGCGAAATCTACGACCGTCCGGCGACCATGTTCGTTGCCGAATTCATCGGTTCGCCGCCGATGAATTTCCTGAAATTTGGCGGCGGGCTGGCCAAGGGCGCGAAAGAGATCGTCGTCCAAGGCGCGACGTTGGCGGTGCCGGAGGTGCGTGAGGATATCGCACCGGCCGACATGGCGCTTGGCATCCGCCCGGAGCACATCCGTTTCGATGACGGCTCGAAACTGCGTGGCGCGATCTACGGCACCGAGTATCTCGGCACGACACAGATCGTGGCGGTGGAGACATCGGACGGCATCATCAAGGCGCGCGTGCCCGCCGAGATCCGCCTCAACCCGGGCGACCATGTCGGCCTGGCACTGAACAGCGCGCGGTTGTCGCTGTTCGACAAGAAATCCGGCCGTGCGGTGCGAACGGCGGTTCATGACAAAGCAGTGGAGGCCCGTCATGGCTGATGTCAACATCCAGGGCGTGACCAAAAGCTTCGGCGAGCATGTCGCCGTCAACAGTCTCGACCTGCATATCCAGGACGGCGAATTCGTCGTGCTGCTTGGACCGACCGGCGCCGGCAAGACGACGACGCTGCGGCTGATTGCCGGGCTCGAACGGCCAGATAGCGGGAGCATCCATATCGGCGGCCATGACGCGACCACATTATCGCCCGCCGAGCGCGACACCGCCTTCGTCTTCCAGCAATATTCGCTCTATCCGCATCTGTCGGTGTTCGACAACCTGGCCTTCCCGCTGCGCTCGCCGGCGCGGCGGCTGAGCGCGGATGCAATCCGCCGCCGGGTCGAGGAGGTGGCGAAGATGGTGCGCATCGACCACAAGCTCGCCAACCGCTCGACCAAGCTGTCGGGCGGCGAGATGCAGCGCGTTGCCATTGGCCGCGCCCTGGTGCGCAAGCCGTCGATCTATCTGATGGACGAGCCGCTGTCATCGCTCGACGCCAAGCTGCGCGCGGATCTGAGGCTGGAGCTGAAGCGCATCCAGTCCGAACTCGGCGCCACCATGCTCTATGTCACGCATGACCAGATCGAAGCGATGACCATGGCCGATCGCATCGGCATCCTCGCCGATGGCGAGCTGGTGCAGATCGGTTCGCCGCGCACGATCTATTCGGAGCCGGCAAACCTGCATGTCGCGGCCCGACTCGGACAACCCGCGATCAACCTTTTGCCGGCCGGCCTGCTTCCGGACGGCGGCGCGCCGACCGGGACGAAGACGATCGGCGCACGCACCGAGCATCTTTCGATCGACAAGGCGACGAATGGCCATGCCGACGGCATCGTCGACTGGGTCGAACATCTGGGCGACCAGAACCATCTGCATCTGACGGTGGGGGAGAAGAAACTGGTGACGCTGACCGACCCCGACACGTCGCTGGCCAAGGGCGACAAGGTGACAATCCGCTACCGCGCGCCGCTGTATTTTGGCCAGGATGGCCAGCGGCTGACGTGACCATGGTTCCTCGGCTGCACCGCATCGATCTCGTCCTTATCGGCAATCGCGGGCACAGAATTGGAATGATCTCATGAAGCATTTCTTCAACCGCCGCGAATCAATCGTCACCGAGGCCCTGGACGGCCTGTTGCGCACCTCGGCATCCGGCGACCTCGTTCGTCTCGACGGCTATCCTGCCATCAAGGTCGTGCTGCGTGCCGACTGGGACAAGACGCGCGTGGCTGTCATATCCGGCGGCGGTGCCGGACATGAACCTTCCCATGCCGGCTTCGTCGGCAAGGGCATGCTGACAGCAGCCGTGTCCGGCGACATCTTTGCCTCACCAAGCGTTGAAGCCGTGCTGGCCGCCATTCGCGCCGCCACCGGCCCGGCCGGCTGCCTGCTTGTCGTCAAGAACTACACGGGTGACCGCCTGAATTTCGGCCTCGCCGCCGAGAAAGCGCGCATCGAGGGCTTCGCTGTCGAGATGGCGATCGTTGGTGACGACATCGCCCTTCCCGACATCGCCCAGCCTCGCGGTGTCGCCGGCACCTTGTTCGTGCACAAGATATCAGGACATCTCTCCGAATCCGGCAAGGACCTCGGCACGGTAACCGCCGCGGCAAGGGCCGCTGCCAAGGACATCATTTCGCTCGGCCTCTCGCTGTCATCCTGCTCCATCCCGGGGCAGGCGCATGAAGAGCGGCTCGGCGAGAACGACGGCGAGCTCGGCCTCGGCATTCATGGCGAGCCCGGCATCGAACGCATCACCTTGCAAAGCGCCGACGCGCTGGTCGCGCTGATGACGGAGCGCCTTGCCCCAAAGCTTGATCAAGCCAGGGACCATGTCCTTTTGATCAACAATCTTGGCGCCGTTCCGCCTCTCGAAATGGCACTGATCGCCAACGCCGTGATGGCATCGCCGCTGGCTGGGATGGTGAAATTCACCCTCGGTCCGGCAGCGTTGATGACGGCACTCAACATGAACGGCTTTTCTCTGTCGCTGATGCCGCTCGACCGCGAGCGTGAAGCCGCTCTGCTGGCGCCAGTCGGCCCGCACGCCTGGCCGCCGGCAAGGATGGTGCAGCCGGTGCATATTGTGCCGATGCCTAAGGTCCCGGCGGCGGCGGCCGTCAGTGCCAGCAACAATGTTGCCGCCGAGCGGCTGATCACGGCCGTCTGCAAACGGCTGATCTCGCTTGAAACCGAATTGAACCGTCTTGACGCCAAAACGGGCGATGGCGACACCGGGTCGACCGTGTCTGTCGGCGCGCGCGCCGTGATGGACGGGCTTGCCGCATTGCCGCTCGCTGATACCGCCAAAAGCCTGGCCGGTATCGGCGACATTCTGGGCACCGCCATGGGCGGCTCCAGCGGCGTGTTGCTGTCGATCTTCTTCACCGCTGCCGCACAGGCCTCAAACCTTGGCGCAAGCCTGCCCAAGGCGCTACTCGCTGGCCTCGACCGCATGACGTTCTATGGCGGCGCGCGAGCCGGCGACCGGACCATGATCGATGCCCTCGAGCCGGCGCTGAAGGCTTTGGACGGCGGCGGTGTCGGACAGGCCGCGGCGGCGGCGCACAAGGGTGCGGCGGCAACCGCCACCATG
Organism: Mesorhizobium sp.; assembly: GCA_039916205.1. Classification (GTDB taxonomy): domain Bacteria; phylum Pseudomonadota; class Alphaproteobacteria; order Rhizobiales; family Rhizobiaceae; genus Mesorhizobium. The sequence continues at coordinate 4,957 of JBDSLV010000412.1, forward strand.
CGCAAGGCAAAGGCCGGCCGCTCCGCCTATCTCGGCGATCAGCTCGAAGGCATTGCCGATCCCGGCGCGTTTGCGGTGGCTGAAGTGTTCGCCGCAATGGCCGAGTTGCTTGCGACGGCTTGATGATGGAGGGTGCAGCGGCTTTCAGACGAGCGATTCCGGATGAACCGGCGGATACCGACGACATGGGTGGGATGACAACATCGCTCGATCTTTCCAGGCTGATCACAGCCACGGCCGACGCGATCAGCGCTCATGCCGAAGAGCTGACCACGCTCGACCAGGCGATCGGCGACGGCGACCACGGGCTGAACATGAAGCGCGGCTTCGAGGCGGTACGCGCCGAAGCCGGTGCATTTGCCGCAAAACCGCTGCCCGAGGCCTTGAAGGCGATAGGCACCAAGCTGGTGATGACGGTGGGCGGCGCTTCAGGACCGTTGTTTGGAACGCTGTTCATGGCGCTCGGCAAGGATATTGCCGCCGAACCCGACCGCGCCAATCTGGCGGCGGCTTTCGGCAAGGCGATCGAGGCGGTGGCAGCCAGAGGCAAGTCGCAGGTTGGGCAAAAGACGATGCTCGATGTGCTGCAGCCGGTGCATGACGCCTTGCTGCGAGGCAAGACGGCCTCGGAAATCGTCGAGATCGCCGATCGGGCAGCTGACGCCACTGTACCCATGAAAGCAATCCGTGGCCGCGCCTCGTTCCTTGGTGACCGCTCGATCGGTCATATGGATGCCGGTGCGCGCTCGGTCGCGCTGCTGGTGCGGACCGTGATTGAAACTGTCGGGGGACGTACATGAGCAATGTCGGCATCGTCATCGTCTCGCATTCACCGCTGGTCGCGGAAGGCACCGCCGACATGGTTCGCCAGATGGTCGGCGACGAAGTGCCGCTTGCATGGTGCGGCGGAAACGGCCATGGCGGGCTCGGCACCAGCGTCGAGGCGATCATGGGCGCCATCGACAAGGCCTGGTCGGAAGCCGGCGTCGCCATCCTGGTTGATCTCGGCGATGCCGAGACCAACAGCGAGATGGCGGTGGAGATGATCGGCGAGCCGCGCTCGCAAAAGATCGTCGTCTGCAACGCGCCGATCGTCGAGGGCGCGGTCATGGCGGCGACGGAAGCATCCGGTGGCGCCTCGCTGAAGGAAGTGGTGGCGACGGCGCACGAACTCTCGCCGTCGTGAACCAACAGGAATTTTGACAGCATGTCCGCATCCGCCGAAGCAACCGTCCTGATCACCCACGAGGTGGGACTGCATGCGCGCCCTTCGGTGAAATTCACCAAGCTGGCCAAGACGTTCGCCGCCGAGGTGGAAATGGCGCTGGCCGCCAACGGCCCATGGTTCGACGCCAAGAGCATCGTCAAGGTGATGGCAGCCAGGGCGCCGAAAGGTACAATGCTGCATATCAGGGCCAAGGGCGACGGCGCCAGCGAAGCGGTTGGCGCGCTGGTCGAACTGGTGCGGCGCGACTTCGATGAGGGCGCGGACCATGCCCGAACCGCTTAAGCTTCAGGGCATTTCGGCCTCGGCCGGCTATGCCGAGGGGCCGCTGTTCGACCTCGACCGGATTGCCGCATCCTATGTCGGCAAAGGATCCGCCGACGATGAGAAAGCCGCGCTCGAAACCGCGATCGCTATCGCGACTGGCCGTCTCACCGCCTTGTTCGAGACGGCTGACGGCGACGCCGCGGACATTCTCGAATTTCAGATTGCTATGCTGGGCGACGAGGCGCTGAGCGGCCCGGCCTTTGCAGCCATTGCCTCCGGGCAGCCCGCCGACGCGGCATGGCGACAGGCACTGGATGCCGAAATCGCCGACTATGAGACCTCGGATCAAGACTATTTCCGCGCCCGCGCGGCCGACATACGCGACATCAGGGACCAGGTGCTGCGCGCGCTGACCTGGGATGGCGAGGTTCCAACGCCAGCCGGCGCCATTCTCTACGGCGACGACATCGCGCCGACGCGTTTTCTCGAAACCGACTGGAGCACTGGCGGGGGCATCGCGCTAAAGGCCGGCAGTACGGCCAGCCACGTCGCCATGCTGGCGCGCTCGCGCGGCGTGCCGATGGTGGTGGGGCTTGGGGTTGTGGGGCTGGGGGGTTCGGCAGCCAATCTTACCGGTGTCGCACTGCTCGATGCCGAACATGGCGGCATCGTGCTGTCGCCTTCCGGCGCCGAAATCGCTGCCTTTCGCCAATCGTCTTCATTGTTCTCGGCGCGCCGCGACCAAGCCGGAACGTTCCTGGCGCGGCCGGCGGTGACCAGGACCGGCATAGCGGTGCGCGTGCAGGTCAACATCGCCGACCCGTCCGATGTCGACGGCATCGACATCGCCACCTGTGACGGTGTCGGGCTGATGCGCACGGAATTCCTGTTCGGCCAGGGCCTGCCCGACGAGGAGACGCAACTCGCCGCCTATCGCAAGGTGCTGGCATGGGCGCGCGGCAAGCCCGTGACCATCCGC
>JBDSLV010000413.1:0-8138 GCA_039916205.1 Mesorhizobium sp.
ACCGTCATCGACGTCAACCGTGATCCCTCGGGTGCTTCGCTCTACCCGGGGCAGACGACGACGACGCTTTGCCCGACAGAGACTTTCGACGGCGATCCGCTCTACCGTCCTGGCGAGGAGCCGATGCTCGCGGAAATCAGCCAGCGCCACGCCGCGTATTTCCTGCCTTACCACGAGATGCTGGGGTATCAGGCGACAAGGCTGCGCGGCCTGCACCAGAAGGTCGTTATCTATGATTGTCACTCGATCCGCTCGGTGCTGCCGCGCCTGTTCGAAGGCACGCTGCCGGTGTTCAATCTCGGCACCAATGACGGCCAGACGGCCGATCCGGTGCTGCAGGGCCTGGTCGGCCAGATCATGGCTGAAACCGGCGAGACCTACGTCATCAACGGCCGTTTCAAGGGCGGCTGGATCACGCGCTACTTCGGCAATCCGCAAGGTGGCTTCCACGCGCTGCAGATGGAACTTGCCGACCGTGGCTACATGCACGAGCCCGAAGGCAAGGGTGAGCCGGACAATTGGCCAGTACCTTATGACGCCGGCTTCGCCGCACCCATGGCCGCGACGCTGAAGAAGATTCTCGAGACCGCCATCACCTGGGCCAAGAGCTGACGCAAAAGCATCGGGAGGATGCCATGAACCGCCATGCCAGCATCGGCTTTCTCGCCGTTCAACTGCTTGCCGCAACGCTTTCATTCGCAGCCTTTGCCGACGAAGCGACAATGAAGGGCGCCGACATTCTCACCACCTTGAAAGGCGCGCGTGTCGAAGGCTCGGACTGGGCGCAAAGCTTCGATGATGGTGGCGCGACGCTTTACATAAAAGGCAGCAACCAATCGCAAGGGCGTTGGGATGTTCGCGGCGACGAGTACTGCTCGCTGTGGCCACCGTCCGATGTCTGGGCCTGTTACGCCATGACCATCGATTCCTCCAATCCTGCAAACGAGCAGGTCACATGGATCAGCGCCGACGGCGCTCGCAGCACCGCGCATCTCATTCGAAAGGGACAGTGAAATCATGAACAACCCTCGCCACAATATCCGCGAAGTGCGCAGCCCGCGCGGTACCGAACTCAACGCACGCAGCTGGCTGACCGAAGCGCCGCTGCGCATGCTGATGAACAATCTTGACCCCGATGTCGCCGAAAACCCCAACGAGCTGGTCGTCTATGGCGGCATCGGCCGTGCGGCGCGCACATGGAACGATTTCGACCAGATCGTCGCGTCGTTGAAAACGCTCGGTGATGACGAGACGCTGCTGGTCCAGTCCGGCAAGCCGGTTGGCGTGTTCCGCACCCATCCCGATGCGCCGCGCGTGCTGATCGCCAATTCCAACCTGGTGCCGCATTGGGCGACCTGGGAGAAATTCAACGAGCTCGATAAGAAGGGCCTGATGATGTACGGCCAGATGACGGCTGGCTCGTGGATCTACATTGGCACGCAAGGCATCGTGCAGGGCACCTATGAGACCTTCGTCGAAGCCGGCCGGCAGCACTATGGCGGCAACCTCAAGGGCAAATGGATTCTGACCGGTGGCCTCGGCGGCATGGGCGGCGCCCAGCCTCTCGCCGCTGTAATGGCCGGTGCCTGCTGCCTTGCCATCGAATGCAACCCGGACTCGATCGATTTCCGCCTGCGCACTCGCTATGTCGACGCAAAGGCCGAGACGCTGGAAGAGGCCATGGCGATGATCGAGCGCTGGACCAAGGCCGGCGAAGCGAAGTCGGTCGGCCTGCTTGGCAATGCCGCTGACATCGTCCCGGAAATGTTCAGGCGCGGCATCCGCCCCGACATGGTCACCGACCAGACCTCGGCCCACGACCCCATCAATGGCTATCTGCCGAAGGGCTGGTCGATGGCGCAATGGCGCGAGAAACGCGTCAGCGATCCCAAAGCCGTCGAGAAGGCGGCCCGCGCCTCCATGCGCGAGCATGTCGAAGCGATGGTGGCGTTCTGGAACGCTGGCGTGCCGACGCTCGACTACGGCAACAACATCCGCCAGGTGGCCTTGGAAGAGGGCTTCGAGAACGCCTTCGCCTTCCCGGGCTTCGTACCGGCTTATATCCGCCCGCTGTTCTGCAAGGGCATTGGCCCGTTCCGCTGGGCCGCACTTTCCGGTGACCCGGAAGATATCTACAAGACCGACGCCAAGGTCCGGGAACTGACCCCCGGCAACACCCATCTGCACAACTGGCTCGACATGGCGCGTGAGCGCATCGCCTTCCAGGGCCTGCCGGCGCGCATCTGCTGGGTTGGCCTTGGTGACCGTCACCGGCTCGGGCTCGCCTTCAACGAAATGGTGGCCAGTGGTGAGCTGAAGGCGCCGGTGGTCATCGGTCGCGACCATCTCGATTCTGGCTCGGTCGCGTCGCCGAACCGTGAAACGGAATCGATGAAAGACGGCTCGGACGCTGTGTCCGACTGGCCGCTGCTCAATGCTCTGCTCAACACCGCGTCCGGCGCCACCTGGGTGTCGCTGCATCATGGTGGGGGCGTCGGCATGGGTTTCTCGCAGCATGCCGGCATGGTCGTCGTCGCCGATGGCACACGGGACGCGGCCAGGCGCCTGGAGCGCGTGCTGTGGAACGACCCGGCGACCGGCGTCATGCGCCATGCCGATGCCGGCTACGACATCGCGATTCAGTGCGCCAAGGAACATCAGCTCAATCTTCCCGGCATCCTTGGCTGAAACGATGCGTGTCCTCAGGGCATCCGAATACCGGTCGATGCCGTGGAAGAACGGCGGCGGCGTGACGACGGAGATCACCGTCTCGCCCGCCGGCGCCGGTCTCGATGATTTCGACTGGCGCATCTCCATGGCCCGCGTCGAGAGCGGCGGGCCGTTTTCGCAATTCGCAGGCATTGACCGCACCTTGGCTGTGCTGGAAGGCGAGGGCATTGTGCTCGACCTCGCCGGACGGCCATCGGCCACCGTGACCAAGACATCGGCCCCGTTTGCCTTTCCGGCTGATGTTTCGACCGACGCCGTGTTGATCGCCGGGCCGATCACCGATCTCAACGTTATGACCCGGCGCGGGCGCATGACCCACACCGTTGAGCGTCTACACATTTCCGATCCGCTCGAAATCCGGGCTGGGGCCGAAAACACCCTCATCTTGAGCCTTGATGGGGACATCACGATATCTGGTGGCTTGCCCGTCCATCTTGGAACGCTCGATACGCTGGTGCTCGGGCCGGACGATGAGGATTTGCTCATCAAACCTGCCCACGACACGACACTGTTCGTGATCCGGATCAATGGCTTCGCCGCGGGCATTTCGGCGAACCATTAACGGCTGTTGCCAAACATGATCGTGATGCCGGCGAAATATAGCGTAAGCTGAAGGCGGCATCACGAAAAAGCCTGAATCCTCCCCGTCGATCAGTCGCGACGGGAGCGAGGGGCGCTCGTCTGGAATTTGTCGAGAGATGACGCCCTGTCGTGGTGCGGAAACAAACTTTCGGCAAGTGCTGTGATGCAACCAATTGCATTTGAATCGGTTTTAGGGACATTGCCGTGGCGGTGACGCCGCTGTCGTCCCGCCATACGGATTTTTCAATGAATATTCAGACGAACCCTGCAAAAATCGAAACCACGAGCGCGACCTTCCCGGCCATCACGGAAGAGCCGATACGCTCCAATTTCCTGCCCGAAGAACGCTTGCGGGCGCTCGGCGAAAGCCTCGCCAAGGGCGACCTCTCGGACCTGTTCGGTCTGACCCCATTCGATTTCCAGGCCCGTATCCGCGACAGCGCCAAGAAAATCCTCGAAGTCTATCGCTCGACCAATGCCGCTCAGGCCAAGGGCGAAACCATCACCCCGGCCGCGCAATGGCTGCTCGACAACAACTATCTGGTTGAAGAAACCATCTTTCAGGTCAAGCGCGATCTGCCGCGCCGCTTCTACCGGCAGTTGCCGACGCTGAAGCTGCCCGACGGCACCGGTGTGCCGCGCGCGCTGGCGCTGGCCTGGACGTATGTCGCGCATTCCGACAGCTCTGTGTCGGCCACCATGTTCAAGTCGATTGTCCAGGGTTTCCAGTCGGTTGAGCCCCTGAAGATCGGCGAGCTCTGGGCGCTGCCTTCGCTGCTGCGCTTCGTCCTCATTGAAAATCTCCGCCGGCTGGCTGTCCGGGTCAACCGCACCCGCCAGATGCGCCAGATCGCCAATGACGTCGCTGATCGCGTGCTGGCGACCGATGACAGCGCCGACCGTCAGGCGATCCTGTCGACCTTCGGCGCCCACGCGCAGGACACAACCTTTGCCACGCAGCTGCTCTATCGCCTGCGCGACGGGTCGCAAAACGCCGGCAAGGCGCTGGAATGGCTGGAAAGCGAGCTCGAAAAGACCGGCTCCGACGCCGAGGAAATCATCATCGCCGAACATCACACGCTTTCCAGCGGTAACGTGACGACCGGTAACATCATCCGTGGCCTGCGCCTCATCAACGATGTCGACTGGACCGTATGGTTCGAAGGCGTCAGCCGCATCGACACCGTGCTGCGCGAGCGCACCGATTTCGCCGCACTCGACTTCTTCTCGCGTGACCAATACCGGACCGCGATCGAGGAACTGGCGCGCCGCTCCGAACTGTCCGAATATCGCGTCGCCGAAAAAGCGATCGAAATGACCACCGGCGGCGATGGTTCCAATGCCGATCAGGCGGAATCCGCGCATTCCGATGTCGGCTTCTTCCTCGTCGGACCGCGGCGGCTGGAGCTTGAGAAGGCGATCGCCTACCGGCCGACCATCAGCCAGACCATCAACCGGACGTTCCGCAAGACCGGATGGCTGGGTATTGTCCTGCCGGTGTTCGCGCTGACGGCTCTGCTGCTTGTGCTGGCCGGCAACGCCCTTGCCAATCTTGGCCTGTCGGTCGAGTCGATCGTTCTGATGCTGGCGCTGTTTGCCGTACCGGCCAGCGAAGGCGCGCTCGCCTTCTTCAACACCGTGGTGCTGCTGTTCCTGAAGCCGACCCGGCTGGTGGGTTATGACTACAGGCACGGTGTGCCGCCGGAGGCCCGTACGCTGGTAGTTGTACCGTCGCTGATCGGATCGCGTGACGACGTCGAGGAAAACATCCGCAACATAGAGGTGCATCACCTCGCCAACACCGCAGGCGAAATCCATTTCGCGCTGCTCTCGGACTGGCCGGATTCGAAGACCGAGATCGATACCGCAGACATCGAAATCCTGCAATTTGCCCGCGACGAGATCGGCCGGTTGAACGCCCGTTACCCATCGGAGGGTGCGCCGCGCTTCTACATCCTGCATCGGCGGCGGCTCTACAATGCGGCGCAGGGCGCCTGGATGGGCTGGGAGCGCAAGCGCGGCAAACTGCACGAGCTCGACCTTTTGCTGCGTGGCGACAGCGACACGACCTTCATGCCGTCGGAAGTGCCGCTGCCGGAAAACGTTGTCCACGTGATGACGCTCGATGCCGATACACGCACCACGCGCGATGCGGTCGCCACGCTGGTCGGCAAGCTCTGCCATCCGCTCAACCGTCCGCATTTCGATGCAACCAAGCGTGTCGTCACCTCCGGCTACGCGATCCTGCAGCCGCGCATCACCGCGTCGCTGACCAGCGGCGACGACGCCTCGTTCTTCCAGCGGGTGTTCTCGGCCAACAGAGGTCTTGATCCCTATGTCTTCGCTGTGTCCGATCTTTACCAGGACGTCTTCGGCGACGGTTCCTTCACCGGCAAGGGCCTTTACCACGTCGACGCCTTCGAGGCGGCGCTCAAAGGCCGTATCGAGGAAAACACGATCCTCAGCCACGATCTGCTTGAAGGCGCCCTGGCGCGTTCGGCGCTGGTCACCGACGTCGAGCTGGTCGAGGACTACCCGACCCGTTACTCGGTCGACGCGTCGCGCCACCATCGCTGGGCCCGTGGCGACTGGCAGCTTCTCAGCTTCATTCTCGATCCACGCTCCGGCGTTCCGGCACTGTCACGCTGGAAGATGGTCGACAACCTGCGCCGCTCGCTGACGCCGATCTTCTGGGTCATGGCGGCGATAGCCGGCTGGACCTTGCTGCCGTTCACGCAAGCCGCCCAATGGCAGGCGCTGCTGATCCTCAGCCTGTTCATGGCGCCGACCTTCGACATCATCAACGCCATTATCCCCAAGAGTGGCGACCAGACGCCGCGCGGCCATTTTTCGGCACTGGCGCGTGACGTCGCCTTCGGCACCGCCATGGTGGCGCTCAAGATCGTACTGATGGCGCATCTCGCCTGGATGATGGGCGATGCCATCATCCGCACGCTTTATCGGCTGTTCGTCAGCCGGCAGAACCTTCTGGAATGGCGTACCGCCTCGCAGGCGCACAAGAGCGGCGACAACGATCTCGGCTCTTATTACAGCATGATGTATGGCGCGGTGATCATCGGCTTTGTCGGTCTCGCCATCCCGGTGCTGGCAGATTCCACCGGTGCCTTCGTCGCGTTCTTCTTCGCTTTGTTCTGGATCGGCTCGCCAGCCATCGCCAGCTGGATCAGCCGCTCGGCCGAAACCGAGGACCGCTTGCGTATCTCGCAGGCCGACATCCACGCGCTGCGCACGATTGCGCGCCGCACCTGGCACTATTTCGAGAGCTTCGTGACGGCCGAGCATCACAATCTGCCGCCCGACAATTTCCAGGAAAGCCCGGCGCCGGTTGTGGCCCCGCGCACGTCGCCGACCAATGTCGGCGTCTATCTCCTGTCCGTGGTTTCGGCGCGTGATTTTGGCTGGATCAGCCTGTCCGACGCCATCACCCGCATCGACGCGACCATGACGACCATCGAGAGCATGCCGCGCCACCGCGGCCATCTCTTCAACTGGTATGACACCACGACGCTGAAGCCGCTTTACCCGCTCTATATTTCCGCTGTCGACAGCGGAAATCTCGCTGGCCACCTGGTGGCGGTTGCAGCCGCCTGCGTCGAATGGGCGGAAGCGCCTTCGGTCCACCTGCAGGGAGATTTCGAAGGTATCCTCGACACGGTGACCATCCTCAGCGAGAGCCTGGATGAATTGCCCGACGATCGCCGTCAGTTGCGGCCGCTGCGTCAGCGGCTGGCCGACCGCCTCGACGGCATGCGGCGCGCCGTCGACACGATCAAGGCGCAGCCCGAAATGGCCTCGATCCGAACCATCAACCTGGCCGTTCTGGCCGGCGAAATCCGCAAGCTGGCCGCTGCGATCCACACCGAAGCCGCGTCGGCGCAGAGCGACGTTCTCGTCGACTGGGCTGCAAGGCTCGAGGCCACGTGCGAGGCGCATGTCCATGATGCGCATAGCGACGACAACACCGTCGAAGCGTTGCGCGCCAAGCTGCTGGCCTTGCGCGAGCGAACACGCCGCTTTGCCTTCGAAATGGAATTCGCCTTCCTGATGCGGACGGAGCGTAAGCTCCTGTCGATCGGTTACCGGGTCGAAGAGAACCAGCTTGACGAAAGCTGCTACGACCTTCTCGCGTCCGAGGCGCGGCTGACCAGCCTGTTCGCCATCGCCAAGGGCGATTTGCCGACCGAGCATTGGTTCCGGCTTGGCCGGCCGATCGTCGAGATCGGCTTCCAGGGCGCGTTGATGTCCTGGTCCGGCTCGATGTTCGAATATCTCATGCCGCCGCTGGTGATGAAGGAGCCGCAAGGCAGCATTCTCAACCAGACCAGCAAGCTGATCATCAAGCGGCAGATCCAGTATGGCCGCTCGAAGAACGTGCCGTGGGGCATTTCGGAAGCGGCCTACAACGCCCGCGACCGGGAGCTGACCTATCAGTACACCAATTTCGGCGTGCCTGGCCTTGGCCTGAAGCGCGGTCTTGGCCAGAACACGGTGATCGCGCCCTACGCCACGGTGCTGGCGGCGCAGTTCAATCCCCGCGAAGCCGTCCAAAACCTGGCCCGGTTGCGGGACATAGGCGCTCTTGGCCGTCACGGCTACTATGACGCGGTGGATTTCACCCCGCAGCGCGTGCCGGAGGGCACCAACCATGCCGTGGTGCTGAATTACTATGCGCACCATTCGGGCATGTCGATCGTCGCCGTCGCCGACGCCATCTTCGAAGGCCACATGCGTGACCGCTTCCACAGTGACCCGGTCATCGAGTCGGCCGAATTGTTGCTGCAGGAGCGGGCGCCGCGCGATATCCC
>JBDSLV010000414.1:0-5485 GCA_039916205.1 Mesorhizobium sp.
GAACCATCGTGCCGCGGGCATTTCGAATGAACTTGTTGGAACGCTTGATCATGCCGTGACGCTTGCCGGCCGCAGCCGACAGGACTTTACCCGTACCTGTGATCTTGAACCGCTTCTTGGCGGCCGATTTGGTCTTCATCTTGGGCATTTTGCTACTCCGTTTCTATGAGGTCCCTGTCGTGCCTCCGGCACTTCACGCCTCTTGTTTTGTTCGCTTCAGGCCGACCAAAGCCCGAAAAGCAAATGAAACCGCCACGGCATGCCCTGCCGGGCGGTTTTCTTGAACGGCGGTCCTATACGTCAAAGCAGGCGGCCGCGCAACACCCACAGCGCCGCACACTCCCGGAATGCCGGGATGCGGCGCCAGTGACTTGTCAGGGAAGCGTAAACCATACCGGCAACATGCCGGACTGCTGGGCGCCATCGATCAGTTCGAAGGCCGGCAGCGCGACCAGGAACACCAGGCCGTCGAGCAGCGTGGTCAAAAGCAGGCGCGGCTTGAAGCTGCCTGTATCGCCTTCCTGGTAGAGCGAAAGTTTCGGGAAGAAGCGCGGCACCCTTTCCAGATAAGCTTGGTATGGGGCGCCGAGCGCTTCCTTCAAGGACTTCTCCTCGCGCAGGATGACGATGTGGAAGGCGCCCGCGCACAGAACCGCGAAAAGAATGACGCCGGAGAACGAGCCGATCTGCGCGCCGACGCCGGCCGCCGCCACGGTCGAGAACACATAGAGCGGGTTGCGGGTGATCGAATAAGGCCCGCCCGTTACCACTTCAGCCGATTTGCGACCGCCAATATAGAGCGTCGACCACAAGCGCCCGACAATGCCGAGGAAGATCAGCAGCACGCCGAACATCTCGATCGTTTCGTGCACCGGTGTATCCGGCGGGAAAGTCGACTGGCCGAAAAGCAGCGCCGCGAACAGCACGATGACGAGCACCGCGAGCACCAGGCGGCGCATCTGCTGATAGTTGCCCAGCCCGTATTTGTATTCTGTGTCCAAGGTGGAATCCGATCGTCGAGGAGCTTAGCCGGCGATCGCAGCTTTAGCCAAGAAACAGGCGCCCCGCCGATCGTCGGGACGCCCTGTAGCACAATTCAGGCGGATTTCAGCGCAATGACCAAGCCTAAACGTCATCGTGATCTCGGATGGGCTGATATTCAGCACACCTTAGCGTGGCGAAAGCACCATCATCATCTGCCGGCCTTCGAGCTTCGGTTCCGCTTCGACCTTGGCGATGGTCGCCACTTCCTCGCGTACCTTGTTCAGAAGCTGCATGCCGAGTTCCATATGGGCCATTTCGCGGCCACGGAAACGCAATGTCAGCTTGACCTTGTCACCTTCCTCGAAGAAGCGTCGGACTGCCTTCATCTTGGTCTCGTAGTCGTGACTGTCGATGTTGGGGCGCATCTTGATCTCCTTGATCTCGATGACCTTCTGATTCTTGCGCGCTTCAGCCGCCTTCTTCTGGTTGGCGTATTTCAGCTTGCCGAGATCGAGGATTTTGACGACGGGCGGTACCGCGTTGGGCGATATCTCGACCAGATCGAGCCCAGCCTCTTCGGCGAGCAACAATGCGTCGTTGATGGAAACATCGCCGCGGTTCTGGCCTTCGGCGTCAATTAGCTGGACCCGGGGAACCCGGATATCACGGTTGGAGCGCGGGCCATCCTTGGTCGGCGCCGCTGCTTTGAAAGGTCTGCGAATGGTCGTGGTCTCCTTGGCCGTTTCGTTCAGGGTTTTCAGTTCGGACTGCGGACGCGCCAATGTGGGGAGCGCGCGGCGCAAGTCAATAGCACAGCGTTGACAGGAAATCACCTTATCGCTGGCCTGCACCAAACAAAGAAAGATCAGGAGTACTTTTCGCCACGGCATTGCCTGTGTCACAAGACCGGGCCTGTGTCACAAGATCAGGCCTGTGTCACAAAAGCCGGCGTGAGGAAAAAACAATGACGGCCACGCCCCCTGTCTTTCTGGATGTCGGTGGAACTGAAATCGCCGTGCGGCATGCGGCGGGCTCGGCGCCCGGCATCGTCTGGCTCGGCGGCTACAAGTCCGACATGCTGGGCACCAAGGCCGAGACGTTGTCGGCATGGGCGGCAACCGAAGGGCGGGCTTTCCTGCGTCACGATTATTCGGGCCACGGCGAATCGGGCGGCGCTTTTGCCGATGGCACCATCTCGACATGGCTGGCGCAGAGCCTCGCCGTGTTCAGGCGTTTCAGCAAGGGCAAGCAGATCCTGGTCGGTTCCTCGATGGGCGCCTGGATCGCGCTGCGTATGGTGCAGGAACTGCGCAAGGCGGGTGACGATAGCGTCGCCGGTCTTGTGCTGCTGGCGCCGGCGCCCGATTTCACCGCTGAATTGGTCGAACCGATGCTGACCGAAGCACAGAAGCGCGACCTCGCGGAAAAGGGCTTCTTCGAGGAGCCTTCGGACTACTCCGCCGAGCCCTACATCTATACGCGCGCGCTGATCGAGGACGGGCGCAACAACCTGACAATGACGGGGCCGATCAACACGCATTGCCCGGTGCACATCCTGCAGGGGCTGGCCGACGCCGATGTGCCGGCAAGCCATGCCCTGAAGCTGGTCAGCCTGCTGCCGTCGGATGATGTGACGCTGTCGCTCATCCCCGATGGCGATCATCGCCTGTCGCGGCCGCAGGATCTCGACATGCTGCTGCGGGCGGTTGGCGCCATCGTTGAGAGGGCAGGCTGATGCGCATCTCCATTCCCATATCCGCTTTCGTCGCCGCCATCGTCGGCTTCGGCGGCACGCTGGCCATCGTCATCGCCGCGGCCAAGGCGGTCGGTGCGACACAGATCGAAACCGCGAGCTGGGTGACGGCCATTTGTCTCGCGATGGCGATCGAGAGCCTGTGGCTGTCCTGGCGCACGAAAATGCCTGTCATCACCGCCTGGTCGACCCCTGGCCTGGCGCTGATCGCGGCGTCGAGCGGTTTTACCATGGGCGAGGCCGTCGCCGCCTTCATCGTCACCGGCATTCTCCTGATTGCCACCGGGCTGTTTCGGCCGCTGACGCAACTGATATCCAGGATTCCACCCTCGGTCGCCTCGGGCATGCTGGCCGGCATCGTCGTCACCTTCGCCATCAATGCGGCCAAGGCCATTCCGGTCGACCCGTGGCTGATCCTGCCGCTGATCGCCGCCTTCTTCGTCATCCGGCTGTTCAATCCAGCACTTTCGGTGCTCGCGGTGCTGATCGGCGGCGGCCTCGCTGCCTTCCTGACCGGCCGGGTCGGCGGCCTGCCGACACCGGAACTCTCGACGCTGACGCTGATTGCGCCTGATTTCACCGCCAAGGCGATGATCGGCCTGGCGCTGCCGCTTTACCTCGTCACCATGGCCTCGCAGAACCTCTCCGGACTGGCTGTGCTGCGGGCGGCCGGCTACGATCCGGAACCCGGCCCGCTGATCGGTGTCACCGGCCTGTTTTCGCTGCTGTCGGCGCCATTTGGCGCGGCGACGACCAATCTGGCGGCGATCTCGGCGGCGATCTGCACCGGACCGGACGTTGATCCCGATCCCGCCGAGCGTTGGAAGACCGGCCCTTTCTACGCGCTGACCTATCTGATCTTCGCCATTTTCGGCGCCTCGCTGGTGGAGATCTTCGCCGTCTTGCCACAGAGCCTGATCGTGCTGGTCGCCGGCCTGGCGCTGATGGCATCGCTGGCCAACGCGCTGTCGATCGCGCTCAAGGACGAGAGTGACCGCATGGCCGCGACCGTGACCTTCGTGGTCACAGCATCCGGGCTGACACTGTTCGGCGTCGGCGCCGCATTCTGGGGCCTGATTGGCGGTCTGGTCGTGCTTTTCCTCGACATGCTCAAAAAGCGATAATCATTTCAAACCCTTGTCCGGTTTTGGCGGACATTGTCTTGAATCGCCGTTTTTCTCTTCCCATTTCGATTCCACGCAGCCGGGTTTGGCTGTCTCCAACCGAAGGAATGGGAGAAAATGAACACATCCGCATTGATCCGTCCGGCCTGGACGCCGGCAACCATCGCGTTGATGGTGGTCGGTTTCATGGTGTTCTGGCCGCTCGGCTTCGCCATGCTTGCCTACATCATCTGGGGCGACCGGCTTGATGGCTTCAAGCGCGACGTCAACCGCGCGACCGACGGTATTTTCGCCGGCTGCCGCCGTGGTTCCGACAAGGCCGCGCGCTGGGGCAATGGTTCCGCCCGCACCGGCAACGTCGCTTTCGACGACTGGCGCGAAAAGGAGCTTGAGCGCCTGAACGAAGAGCGCCGCAAGCTCGACGAGATGCTGGCCCAGTTCGACGAATATGCCCGCGAATTGCGCCGCGCCAAGGACCAGGACGAGTTCGACCGCTTCATGGCCAACCGCAACAAGTCGACCGCGCCTGCAAAGACCGACCCCGCCGCCGGCACGACCCCGACGACCAAGCGCGGCAAGGGTTCGAACCTTCTCGACGACTGAACGAATGCGGCCCGGCGACAGGCCAAATCGTGAAAAAGCGGCGTCGCGAGAGCGGCGCCGTTTCTTTTTTGTTCTACTCGTTTCCTCGAATCGCGTATCGTTGCGCCAATGTCCTTCGGCTTCTTCCGCAATCTGACAAAACTCAAGCCCGCCCCCGTTGAGGAGCGCGAGCACGTTGTTGCCGGCCGTTCACTGCCGCTCAAGATCGTCGAAAACGACCGCGCCCGCCGCCTCACGCTCCGCATCGATTCCGGCGGGCGCGGCCTGCGCATCACCGTGCCGCCGGGCCTGCGCCGCGGCGAGGTGGAGAAATTCCTGGATCGCCATCAGGACTGGCTGGAGCAGCGGCTGGCCAAGGTACCTGCCCGGCCGCAGGTGCGGCCCGGCATCAAGATACCGCTGCGCGGGGTGCCGCACCGCATCATCCACGAGCCCTCGAAACGCGGCACCGTCACCGTGTCGCGCGACGAGAGCGGTCCGGTCATGGTCGTGCATGGCGACCGTGTGCATCTGCCGCGCCGCATCGCCGACTTCCTCAAGCGCGAAGCCAAGCGCGAGATCGAGGCGCTGGTGACAAAGCACACCGAGGCACTCGGCAAGCGCGCCAAGGCGGTCCGCTTCAAGGACACATCAAGCCGCTGGGGCTCCTGCACCTCCGACGGCAACCTGTCGTTTTCCTGGCGCATCATGATGGCGCCATCGCCGGTCATCAACTACCTCGTCGCGCACGAAGTGGGTCATCTCAAGGAGATGAACCATGGCCCGGATTTCTGGGAATTGTGCGAAGAACTCTGCCCCGACACCAAGCGCTGCAAGGCCTGGCTGAAGCGCAACGGCGGCGCCCTACAGGCGATCGCGTTCGAGTGATATTCTCAGCGTCAATCAATCATCGTTCGCGGCATTGAGCTCATCCGGCCGCAAGCCCTCGTCGGCATGATGCGGCCAGGGCAGGAAATTGCTGTCGAAGGCATCGCCGCCGAAATACTCCAGCGCCCGGTGCGCCTCGGCGCCGTTGAAGGCC
>JBDSLV010000415.1:0-33164 GCA_039916205.1 Mesorhizobium sp.
AGGGCGAAGGCGGACGCGTGGGGCGCGCCCGGAGGGTCGGCTTTTGAGCGTCGCGAGACGCGAAGCGACGGCCTTGCCGGGAACACGCGGCTCATTGCCGAACCGGCCTACCGGCGGCTGCTGGCCGCCGAGCCGCTGCTCCGCCGATCGATCCCGGTTCTCATCATCACCTTCCTGATCGTCATCGCGGCGCTACGCATCCTGTCCTTGATGAACGAACGCGACGACGTCGAACGTGATGCCAAGACAATCCTGACGCTCGCGGCAGGCCAATTGGGGAGTTCACTCGCCACCGTCTCGAGCACGACGCCAGGCGCCGCGCAGGACCTGCTGGAGAACCTCGGCCGTCAGGGCGCGTTGGGGCGCAGCCACGTGCTTGTCGTCACCGACAGCGCCTTCAAGATCCTCGCCGTGACGCCACGAACGACACCGTGGCTCGGCCATTCACTCGACAACCTCGTCCAAGGCGGCCAGCCCCTGTTCATGTTCGGCGACCGCGCCGGCGTGATGGAGGTCAGCATTGGCGGGCGGGACTGGTACGCGGCGGTCAGCCTTGCGAGCGACCGCAAGAGTGCGGCGGCGGCGCTGGTTCCGCAGGATGCGGTTTTCGATTCCTGGCGCAAGGCTGTCTCGCTGAATGTCACCCTGTTCGTGCTGACGGCCGGCGTGCTTATCATCATCCTCTACGCCTATTTCGGCCAGGCAGCACGGGCGCAGGCAGCGGACCGCATCTATCTCGAGGCGCATCAACGCATCGACATGGCGCTGGTGCGCGGCCGTTGTGGCCTCTGGGACTGGGACATGGTGCGCGGTAAGATGTACTGGTCGCGCTCGATGTATGACATGCTGGGCTACCGGCCGTGCGACACGATGCTGTCTTTCGGCGAGGTTGATGAGATCATCCACCCGGAAGACGGTGACCTGTTCCAGCTCGCCAACCGGATCGTCGCCCGCGAAATCGATCACATCGATCAGGTGTTTCGGATGCGGCACGCGGACGGCCAGTGGGTTTGGATGCGCGCCAGGGCGCAAGTCATCGACCCGGAAGCGCCGGAGATCCAGCTGATCGGCATCGCCGTCGACGTCACCGAACAGCGGCATCTGGCGCTGCGTTCCGAGGCGGCGGACCTTCGCCTCAGGACGGCGATCGAAAACATCAACGAGTCCTTCGTGCTCTGGGATTCCACCCAGCGGCTGATCATGTGCAATTCCAAATACCAGAAGGACAACGGCCTGTCGGACCGCGACGTGATGCCGGGCGCCTCGCGCGCCATTCTGGAAGAACGCATGCTGGCCTTTGCATCCGAAAGGCGTTTGGCCAACACCAACGGACCGCTAGGCGGCGCCACCTTCGAACGACAGTTGGCCGATGGCCGATGGCTGCAGGTCAATGAACTGCGGACCCGCGACGGCGGCAATGTTTCGGTCGGTTCCGACATCACCCAGATCAAGCTGCACCAGGAGAAGCTGGTCGACAGCGAGCGCCGGCTGATGGCGACCATCCATGATCTCAGCCTAGCCCGCCGCGCCGAGGAAGAACGTTCCAGCGAACTGGTTGAACTCAACCGCAAATACATGAAGGAAACCGAGCGCGCCGAGGCAGCCAACCGGGCCAAATCCGAGTTCCTGGCCAACATGTCGCATGAATTGCGCACACCGCTGAATGCGATCATCGGCTTCTCCGAATTGATGGAGCAAGGCCTGTTCGGGCCCTTGGGTTCCGAGCGCTACGAAGAGTATGCCACCGACATCAACAGCAGCGGCAAATACCTTCTGGGCGTCATCAACGACATTCTCGACATGTCGAAGATCGAGGCCGGCCAATTCTCGATGGACCGCGAGGAAATCGATCTTGGCCCGCTGATCAGTGAAACGGTGCGCGTCGTTTCCCTGCAGGCTGCTGAGAAGTCCATCACCGTGGAGACACGGATCGCCGATGCGCTGACGCTGTTCGCCGACCGCAGGGCGATCAAGCAGATCGTCATCAACCTCCTGTCCAACGCAGTGAAGTTCACCGGCCAGGGCGGCCATATCTCGGTTAGGGCACGCAACACCTCCGGCGCGCTGGTGCTGACCATCGAGGACAATGGCTGCGGCATCCCCAAGGAAGCGCTCGGCAAGCTCGGGCGACCGTTCGAACAGGTGCAGAACCAGTTTTCCAAAAGCCATGCCGGTTCCGGCCTTGGCCTTGCCATCTCGCGCTCGCTCGCCGAGCTTCAGGGTGGTGCCCTCAAGATCCGCTCGACCGAAAGTGTCGGCACGATTGTTTCAGTGCGTATTCCGGTGAAGAAAATCACCCCGGCCATCAAGGTCGCGGCCTGAGAAACCAGGCAATCCGGGCGGGAGATAAATCTCCGGCGGCTTGCACCGCCGGAGCCGATCGTTTCGTCGCCAGGGCGCATATCTCGCCCCCCGTCGCGACAGCGGCTTACTGCATGTCCTCGCCGTCATTGCCACCGCCATCCCACTGACGGTGGCGGCCGAAACGGCCACCCTTCGGCAGCTCGCCCTTATCGATCTTGCCGTCATCGTTGCGGTCGAGCATGGCAAATAGCTTCTTCTCACGGCCGGTAATGTCGTCGGTCGTCAGTGTGCCTTCGCCCTTGCTGTCGTAGCGGGCGATGATGCGCTTGGCCATGCGCTCGAAGCGCGCCTTCTCCAGCGCGGCGGCGAGTTGCTCAACCGTCAGCTTGCCGCCATTGTCGGCGATAAGCTTCTTCAACTGCGAGTCCATGGCATCGGAAAACTGGTCAAAGGTGATGGTGCCGTTCGAATCCTTCATGGCCTTGTTGATGCGCATCATCGCGCCACCGCGCATACCGCCGTCCCTGTTGTTGTCGGCATAGGCCGCTGTACCGACAGCGCCTGCCAAGGCGACGAAAGCGAGTGCGAGTTTGGTTGTCTTTCTCATGATAGTCTCCTGTTGCATCGTCACCCCCGATGCGAACCAAACAGCCTTCACGGCCGCTTGGTACGAAGCAGAAGGTCAAAATCCTTTCTGACCTTCCGCGACGTCTCTTTGAGATGTGCTTCCAGCACACCGAAATCCGGCAGGTCGGTGACCGCCAGAAGCAGATCCGAAAGCCCCGGCGGAACGTCGTCACGTTCAAAAGCGCCGGTGAGGCAAAGCCGCGTCATCTGGGTCACCGCCAGATAGAGAAAATAAGCTTCGCCGAGCTCCTGCCTGACCGTGGCGCTGGCGAAATCCGGCGTCAGCCGCGAAAGGATTTCCGCCGTACCGGTATGCCGGCCCTCGGCCTGGCCGATGATGACAGCCACCTGGGCAATGAACTCCAGATCGATGAGCCCGCCCGGGATCAGCTTGATGTCCCAGAGATCGCGCGGCGGCTTCTCCTCCTCGATCATCGCGCGCATCTCCGATGCTTCGGCCATCACCTTGGCCCTGTCGCGTGGCAGCGCGATGATCGCTGCCACTTCAGCATCGATCTTCGTGCAGAGACCCGCGTCACCTGCAATGGCACGGGCCCGCGCCAGCGCCATATGCTCCCAGGTCCAGGCCTCGCCGCGCTGATATTTGCTGAAGGCATCGATATGCGTGGCGACCGGCCCCTTGTTGCCGGAGGGCCGCAAGCGCAGGTCAAGTTCATACAGCACGCCTTCGGCCGTCGGCGCGGAGACGGCGGCAATGAGCCGCTGTGTCATGCGGGTATAGTAGTGCGAAGGCGCCAACGGCTTTTCACCATCGGATTCCTCGGCATCGGCATCATGGTCGTAGAGCAAAATGAGATCGACGTCGGATCCCGCCGTCAATTCGCGGCTGCCGAGCTTGCCCATGCCGAGCAGCGCGACCCTGCCGCCTGTAATTCTACCGTGGCGTACAGCGAACTCCGCGCTTACAGCCTGCAATGCCGCTTCGATTGTCAGGTCCGCCAGATCGGAAAAAGCCCGGCCCGCACGGGCCGGATCGATGGAGCCGGCAAGCAGCCGGACGCCGATCAGGAATTTCTGCTCCGATGCGAAAATCCGCAAGCGATCGAGCACGTCCTCATAGAGCCTGTCGCCTTCGATGAAGGCGGAAAGCCGTGCCTGGAGATAGGCACGATCCGGCAATTCGGTCAGCAAGGCAGGATCAAGCAGGCCGTCGAAGACATGCGGCCGGCGGGTGATGATCGCCGCCAGCCGAGGCGCGGCGCCCATGATCGTTGCCAGCAGCTTCAGCAGCGCCGGATTCGACTGCAGCAGCGAAAAAAGCTGAATGCCGGCAGGCAGGCCAGCGAGGAATTCGTCAAAGCGCATCAAGGCTTCGTCGGCCCTGCGCGTCTTGCCAAAGGACTGCAAAAGCGCCGGCGTCAGTTCCGTCAGCCGCTCGCGCGCCTCCGCCGACTGGGTGACGCGGTAACGGCCGAAGTGCCAACCCCTGATGACGCGGCAGATGTCGCTCGGCCGCTGGAAGCCAAGCCCGTGCAAGGTCTGCAACGTATCGGGATCATCGACATCACCGGTGAAGACCAGATTGCCGATGCCGGCTGAAAGCTCAGGCGCTGTTTCGAAAAGCGCCGCGTAGTGGCGCTCGACCTGATGGAGCGAGGCGCGGAAGACCTCGGCGAAGGCGGAAGCATCGTTGAAGCCCAGCATGCGGGCGATGCGCTCCAGCCCCTCATCGTCTTCCGGCAGCATGTGCGTCTGCTCGTCGGCGACCATCTGCACGGCGTGCTCGACCCGGCGCAGGAACCAGTACTGGCGGGCGAGTGCGTCGCGCGCATCGGTTGTGATCCAGCCGCGCGCGGCAAGCTGACCGAGCATCGGCACGGTTTCACGCCCCCGCAGTTCCGGAAAACGGCCGCCGGCGATGAGTTGCTGGGTCTGGACGAAGAACTCGATCTCGCGGATGCCACCCCGCCCAAGCTTGACGTTGTGGCCTTTGACGGCGATTTCGCCATGTCCCTTGTGGGCATGAATCTGGCGCTTGATCGAATGGACGTCGGCTATTGCCGCGTAATCCATGTACTTGCGCCAGATATAGGGTTGCAACTCCTTGAGGAAGGCAGCGCCCGCAGCAAGATCGCCAGCCACCGGACGCGCCTTGATCATGGCGGCACGCTCCCAGTTCTGGCCGCGCGCCTCGTAGTAGCGAAGCGCTGCCTCAACCGGGATCGCCAGCGGTGTCGAACCGGGATCGGGGCGCAGCCGAAGGTCGGTCCGGAAGACATAGCCGTGTTCGGTGCGGTCCTGCAGGATGCGGACAAGGCGGCGCGTCAGGCGCGAAAACAGCTCCGTTGCATCGAGAGGATCGACGACAGCGGGCGCCTCCGGATCGAAGAACACGACGAGGTCGATATCCGAGGAGAAATTCAGCTCATGCGCGCCAAGCTTGCCCATGCCGAGCAGGATCCAGCCTGATTGCAGGGCGGGGTTTTCCGGATCCGGCAGTTTGAGCTTGCCCTGGCCATGCGCGTCGCGCAGCAGGAAATCGACGGCCGCACGCGTACAGGCATCGGCGAGATCGCTCAGCCGGCGCACAGTGACGGCTGTCTCAGCCTCGCCGGCCAGATCGGCCAGGGCAATCAGGAAATGCGCTTCGGCCTTCCAGCGGCGCAATTCCATCATCAGCCCCGATTCCGAGATGGCCTCGGCGCGCGGCGCCTTGCCGATCCCGGCGGCAATGGCAACCAGCCTGGCTTCTACCGTGTGCTCGAAAAGTCCGTCGAGGATCTGCGGCCGCCGGCGCGCGGTGTCGCGCAGGAATGGCGACAGATCGAAGACCGCCCTGAGGAACCCCTGGGCCGCGCCTTTGCCGCCAAGGAATTTGGCCAGCCGCGTCAGGCCCTCTTCCTTTGCCGCGTCAGCGATCTCGGCCAATTCCTGCCTGGCATGATCCTCGTCCAACGGCGCAAGTTGCGTCGAGGGCTTCAGCAGCCAGTCCGTTTCGGTACGTTTTGCAGCCGCGCTCATCAGTGGTCCTCCCTTACGGGAAAACTCATGATCACGGATAATCCGGGATTGCCAGACAAGAGATCAAGCCGCCCGTTGTGGAATGTCATGACCGCCTTGGCGAGACTAAGGCCGAGGCCGGAGCCCGGCTGCGAACGGCTCTTCTCCAGTCGCACGAAGCGCTCAGTCGCCCTCGACCGGTCCCCGTCGTCAGGAATGCCATGGCCATTGTCGGAGACTGCCAGTTTGATCTCGGCACCTGCCCGCTCCAGGGTCACACGCACCGCCGGCTGCGCATTGGCACCGGTCGAATATTTGATGGCGTTGTCGACGATGTTCGACAGCGCCTGACCGATCAGTTCGCGGTTGCCGTTGACGAAGACCGCCTCGCGCACATCCGCCTCGAGCGAGACGCCCGCCTCCTCCGCCACGGGCTCGTAGAGCTCGACGACATCGCGCACGGCCTGCGCCAGGTCGACCCTGTTGGTGTTCTCGGATGAATATCCGGCCTCCAGCCTGGAGATCATCAGGATGGCGTTGAAGGTTTTTATGAGCTGATCGGACTCGGCAATGGTGCCTTCCAGCGCCTGGCGATAGTCCGTGGTCTTGTGCTTGCCCGACAGCGTCGCTTCGGCGCGGTTGCGCAACCGGGTCAACGGCGTCTTCAGATCATGCGCGATGTTGTCGGAAACCTGCTTCAGCCCTTCGTTGAGTGTCGCGATCCTGGCCAGCATGACATTGAGGTTTTCCGAGAGGCGGTCGAACTCGTCGCCGGCGCCCGTGACCGGCAGCCGGCCGGAAAGATCGCCGCCCATGATGCGCCGGCTGGCTTCAGACACGCTGTCGATGCGCTTCAGTGCGGCGCGGCCGACAAAGAACCAGATCAGCAACCCGCCAATCCCCATCATGCCGAGCGCCAGCGTGAGAGCACGGCGGATGACAGCACGGAACCGTTCCGGCTCGCCAAGGTCACGGCCGACCAGCATGATCATCTGGTTCGGCAGCCGCAAGACAAGGGCGATGGCGTTGTGGCCCTTCTCGCCTTGTGCCTGCACATCGCTCTGGGTGTTGCTCTGGTCGGCGGGCAAATTGCGCTGCCGCTCCAGCTCCCCTTCGCCGAAACGCTGATAGGAGAACGGGCTGCTGGTCCAGCCCTCGGTTTCCAGAACGCCCGGCTCCAGGCTCTGCACATTGCCGGTCAGGATCTGGCCATTGGCATCCGCAATCAAGTAGAGGTTGGCGCCAGGCTGACGCGAGCGTTGTTCGACCACGCGCACCAGGACCGGCAGGCCACCACGCTGATAGGCGCGGGCAAGCCCGAGCACCTCGTCGTTGATGGTCTCTTGCGTCTGCCCGGTCAGCATGCGTGCCGACAGCGACGTCATGTAAAAGACAAGCGCCACGGCGCAAATTGCGAAGAGCAGGAGATAGAGCGCCGAGAGCCGCGCTGCCGTCGTCTTCATGATGGCTGGCACGGAAAGAGCCATGCTATTCCTTGCTGCCACTTTTAGGCGACATGCATTAGCCGCTCTTCAACATGTAGCCGGCGCCGCGAACCGTGTGCAGGATCGACTTGTCGAAGCCCTTTTCGATCTTGCCGCGCAGCCGCGACACGTGAACGTCGATGACATTGGTCTGCGGGTCGAAATGATAATCCCAGACATTTTCAAGCAGCATGGTGCGCGTCACCACTTGGCCGGCATGACGCATCAGATACTCAAGCAGGCGGAACTCACGCGGCTGCAGCGTGATCTCGCGCGACGCACGGCGCACCGAATGCGACAGCCTGTCGAGTTCGAGATCGCCGACCCGGTAGACGGTTTCGGCCTCCTTGGCACTGGCACGCCGGTTCAGCACCTCGACGCGGGCCAAGAGCTCTGAGAAGGCGTAAGGCTTGGTGAGGTAATCATCGCCACCGGCGCGCAGGCCCGTGACCCGGTCATCGACTTCACCCAGTGCCGACAGGATCAGCACCGGCGTCGTGTTGCCTCTGGATCTGAGGCCGGCGATGACCGACAGGCCGTCGCGGCGCGGCATCATGCGGTCGATGACCATGACGTCATAGTCGCCGGCATCGGCAAGCGCGAAACCGGTTTCGCCGTCACCGGCAACATGCGCGGTGTGACCGGCCTCGGTGAAGGCCTTCTGGAGATAATCCGCGGCCTCGCGATCGTCTTCAATGACGAGAATCTTCATGGAGCCGTTATACGCGATTTCGCTGGAAGGTTGAGTGGCCGGCATGAGCATTGTGGCCTTCTCTGGTTGTTGGGCATGGAGAGGCCCCAAAGCAGTCAAATACTTCTCGGGCTTCATGCCTGTTTCTAAGGACGTCGCTGTCTCAAAGCCGCTGAACGCTCTTGGGCGACATGCTTGTGCGTGAGCATGTCGTCATCTCAAAACCGCTAAGCACTTTTGAGCGACATGCCTGTTGGCGGGCATGTCGTTGTCTCAAAACCGCTGAACACTTTTGAGCGACATGCCTGGAATTACGCGGCAGCGGGCGATGGGAGGCCCGCTGCCGCCGGAGGCGTACACGATGACTGACTAACGTGTCCGGCTCCGTGCTTTCCCATGCGGCGGCTCGGGGGTGTTTGAAACCGCCGCACTGGAAAAGAGCTATCAACCCTTGGCGACAGGCAACGCGACGAAGCGGTTGTTGTCGTCACGAGTGATCTGCATGAGCACTGCCTTGCGCCCTGACTTGACCGCCTCGGCCATCGCCTTGGAGACGTCTTCGGTACCGTTCACCTCCGCCGAGTTGACAGTGGTGATGACGTCACCCGGCTGAATGCCGCGCTCAGCCGCATCGCTGTCAGGATCGACATTGGTGACGACAAGGCCCTTGCCATTGTCGGACTTGGTGACGGTGAGGCCGAGATCGGCGAGCGTGTCGGCCTTGGGCGCGGGCGCCGGCTGGTCGACCGATGCCTGCTTGTCCGTCGTCGGCAGCTTGCCAAGCTCGATCTTGACCGTCTGGCTCTTGCCGTCACGCCAGACGGTGACGTCGACCGACTTGCCAGGCGAGTAGGCGCCGATCAGGCGGGCCAATTCCTTCGGCGAAGCAACGTCCTTGCCGTCGACCTGGGTGATCACGTCACCGGCGGCGATGCCGCCCTTCTTGCCGGGGCCGTCGTCCTGGGCGCTGGAAACCAACGCACCCTTCTCGGACTTCAATCCAAGCGATTCGGCGATATCCGAGGTGACCGGCTGAATCTCGACGCCAAGCCAGCCGCGCTGCACGGTGCCGCTCTTCATCAGATCCTGCACGACCACCTTGGCGGTCGAGGCGGGAATGTCGAAGGCGATGCCCACGCTGCCGCCCGACGGCGAGAAGATGGCGGTGTTGATACCGACAACCTGGCCATTGAGATTGAATGTCGGGCCACCCGAATTGCCGCGATTGACCGAGGCGTCGATCTGCAGGAAGTCGTCGTAAGGACCGGCGCCGATGTCGCGGCCGCGTGCCGAAACGATGCCGGCGGTGACGGTGCCGCCAAGGCCGAACGGATTGCCGACGGCCACGACCCAGTCGCCGACGCGAACCTTGGAATCATCGGCGAAATCGACATAAGTGAACTTGCCAACGCCGTCGACCTTGAGCACGGCGAGATCGGTGCGCGGGTCGGTGCCGACCAGCTTGGCGTCAAGTTCCTTGCCGTCATTCATGACGACCGTGAAGGCCGAGCCCTCTTCGACGACATGGTTGTTGGTGACGAGATAGCCGTCATCGGAAATGAAGAAGCCGGACCCCTGCGCCACCGGACGCGGCTGGTCGTTGTTGTGGTCGCGGCGGCCGAAGCGGCGGTGGCCCTGGTCCTGGCCGTTCTGATCGCCAAAGCCGCGGAATTCCTTGAAGAAGCGGCGCAACTGCGGATTGTCAGGCATATTGTTCATGCCGTCCGGATCGTCGGACTGATCGGAGCCGTCATCGGCCGCCGGTTCGATCTTGGCCTTGACCTTGACGCTGACCACGGCCGGAGAAACGCGTTCGACGACATCGGCGAAGCCTGGAACCTGCGGCGCCTCGACGCGCACGGCATCGGCCAGAACCGGCCCTGTTCCCGTGGTCAGCGCACCAACGCCGATTGCACCCGCGATGGCGAGAGACGCAACGGCAGCCATCAGGCGCTTACGGGTGCGGGAATATGAATCGGGGGCAATATTCATGGATCTCGTATCCTCTTTTCAAAGGGACGCGCTTGGGTCGGCGTCCTCTGGAGAAGAGAATTAGAGAGGCGCACATTACAGCGCCATTTCCGACGCATGAAACTTTGGTAATGTTCGGGGCCGATCGCTACCGTCAGTCGCGGTGCAATATCGCATCCAGAGAGGCCTGCTCCTCGGCGGACAGGGATCTGGTTGCAAGCATCTTGCGCGAGCGCGTGGTGATGACGATGAAAAGCCCGCCTACGAGCAGCAGGATCACCGGCGTGCCCCACAATAGGGCATTGCGCAGCTCGAAACGCGGCTTCAACAGCACGAACTCGCCGTAGCGGGAGACAACATAGTCCATCACCTGGCTGTCGGTGTCGCCGGCGACAAGCCGCTGGCGCACGAGAACGCGCAGGTCACGGGCAAGGTCGGCATCGGATTCGTCGATCGACTGGTTCTGGCAGACCATGCAGCGCAGGCCTTCCGAAAGTGCTCGAGCCCTCGCCTCAAGCTTCGTATCGGCCAACACCTCGTCGGGTTTGACCGCTTGTGCGGCGCCGGCAAACAACAGCGCCAGCACCAGGACAAATGAGGCAAGAGCGGCCCTGATGGTCATGCGGATGCCGCCGCCTGCTTGCGGCGGCGCGAAGGCGCGCCAACCCGCAGACGCCGGTCCATCAGCGACAACGCCGCGCCGGCCATCATCACCAGGCCACCGCCCCAGATCAGGGTGACCAGAGGCTTCCACCACAGGCGCACGACGACGGAACCGTCATTGCCCTGGTCGCCGAGCGACAAATAGAGCTGGGAGAAACCCATCGTCCTGATGCCGGATTCGGTCGTGGTCATCTGGCGGACCGGGTAGAAACGCTTGGCGGAGCTGATTTCGCCCGAAACGTTGCCATCGGCGCCGATCAGTTCGAAGCGGCCGCGATCCTCGCTGTAATTTGGCCCCTGGGCCGGATAGAGCCCGACGAAGCGCAATGTGTGGCCGGACAGTTCAACCGTCTGGCCGGCATGCATCGACAGGATTTTTTCCGTGCCGAAGCACAGCGTTCCGACAACGCCGAGTACGGTCAGCCCAAGGCCGAGATGCGCAAGTGCCGTGCCGAAGACCGAGCGCGGCAGGCCAAGGAAGCGCCTGATCATGATTGCCGGCGCAACATTGCCGAACCCTGATTTCACGGCGAGATCGGTAAGAGCGCCAAAGATAAGCCAGAAGGCCAGCCCGGCACCAATGGCTGCGAATACCGATGACCCGTCGATGAACAGGGCGGTTACCAATACCGCCAGCAAGGCTGCGCCGAAAGCCGCCATCAGGCGCTGAGCGACCGCGTAAATGTCGCCACGCTTCCAGGCCAGCAAGGGTCCAAACGGAACCATGACCAGCAACGGCACCATCAGCGGCCCGAATGTCAGGTTGAAAAACGGCGCGCCGACCGAGATCTTGTCGGCCGAGAAAGCCTCGACGGCGAGTGGATAAAGCGTGCCGACCAGCACCGTGGCGGCGGCCGTGGTCAGGAACAGGTTGTTGAGGACGAGCGCGCCTTCGCGCGAAATCGGATGGAAAAGGCCGCCCGCCGTCAGCCTCGAGGCGCGCAGCGCGAACAGCGCCAGCGAGCCGCCGATGAACAGCGTCAGGATGCCGAGGATGAAGACGCCGCGCGTCGGATCGGTGGCGAAGGCGTGAACTGAGGTCAAAACGCCGGAACGCACCAGGAAGGTGCCGAGCAGCGACAGCGAAAAGGTCAGGATCGCCAGAAGCAGCGTCCAGATCTTCAGCGCCGAGCGCTTTTCCATGACGATGGCTGAATGGAGCAAGGCGGTGCCCGCCAGCCACGGCATGAAGGAGGCGTTTTCGACCGGGTCCCAGAACCAGAAGCCGCCCCAGCCGAGTTCGTAGTAAGCCCAGTAGGATCCCATGGCGATGCCGCCGGTCAGGAACATCCAAGCGACCAATGTCCATGGCCGCACCCAGCGCGCCCAGGATGCGTCGATGCGGCCCTCGATGAGAGCGGCTACCGAGAAGGAAAAACAGATCGAGAAGCCGACATAGCCGAGATAGAGCATCGGCGGATGCACGGCGAGGCCAAGGTCCTGCAGGATCGGATTGAGATCGCGGCCTTCGATGGGCGCCGGCGAAAGCCGGATGAACGGATTGGACGTCGCCAGGATGAACAGGAAAAAGGCGGCGCCGATAGAACCCTGGACGGCAAGCACATTGGCCCGCAATGTCGCCGGAAGGTTGCTGCCAAAGGCAGCGACAAGCGCGCCGAAGAAGGTCAGGATCAATACCCAAAGCAGCATCGAGCCTTCGTGATTGCCCCAGGTTCCGGTGATCTTGTAGATCAGCGGCTGCAGCGAATGCGAATTTTCCCAGACACTCGCCACCGAGAAATCGGAATTGGCATAGGCGCTTGCCAACGCGGCGAAGGACAAGGCGGTCAAGGCGAAGCCAGTGATCGCGACCGGACCGCCGACCGCCATCAGGCGCTGGTTGTTCAGGCGCGCGCCGAACAGCGGGACGATTGTCTGCACCAGCGAGAGCGCGAACGCCAGGACCAGCGCGAAATGTCCGGTTTCAACCATGGCGCTGTCCATTACTCACTCTTTGTCTCCTGCCAGACGCCCTTGGCCTTCAAGCCGTCGGCCACTTCCTTGGGCATGTAGCGCTCATCGTGCTTGGCCAGCACGCTGTCGGCGACGAAGACACCGTTCGGATCGAAGGTACCCTCGGTGATGACGCCCTGCTCTTCGCGAAACAGGTCAGGCAGGATGCCGGTGTAGGTGACCTTGACGGATTTGTGCGTGTCGGTGACCGAAAAGGCAACAGTCGCACCCTGGCCACGTTGAATGGTGCCTTTCTCGACCAGGCCGCCAAGCCGTATGCGCTGGCCGGGCGGCACACTGGCGGTGACGAGATCGCCCGGCATGTAGAAATAGGACGCCTTCTGGCCAAGCGCGTAAAAGGTCAACCCGGTGGCAGCGCCGAGAAAGGCCAGTCCACCCGCGATCACCGACAGCCGTTTCTGTTTGCGCGTCATTGTCCCGGGCCTGCTATTGCGTCGCCGTCAGGCCAAGCGAGGCGGCAAAAGTGGTGAATTTCCTGGCTTCGTCACTGTCGGCGCCAAACACGGCAATGCTGCGGCTGAGCGCGTCACGCGCCTGATCGGCCTTGCCCAGCACGACATAGGAACGAATAAGCTGCATCCATCCTTCCGCGTCACGAGGATTTTGCCGCAATTTTTCGTCGAGGCCGGCAACCATGGTGTTGATCATGGCTTCCCGGTCAGTCTGGGACATCGACGACGCGGCATCGACTTCCTGTGCATTCGGGCCTTTTGCCGGTTCGCCCGAAGCAACACTTGAATTGCCGGAGTTGCCGGATTTGGCCAGCGCCTGCTCGACCGCGCCGCGCCATGGCGAATCCGGCGGCAGCGTGCCCAGCATTGCCTGCCAGGCGGCGACCGCGTCATTGGCGCGGCCTTCCTGCGCCAATGCCATGGCCAGATAGAAGCTCGCTTTCGGATTGGACGGATCGAGCTTCAGCGATGCCTCGAATGCATCTTGCGCATCGGCCGAGACAATACCGCCGGCGGCATTGGCGATGGCCTCGCCAAGCCCCGCCTGGCGAACCGCGCTGTCGCCATCAAGGCGAATGGCGTTGCGGTAAGCGGTGACCGCATCGGAGAACCGCTGCATGCGCAGATAGACCGGCGCCAGCACATCCCATCCTCTGCCGTCGGACGGATTGGCGGCAAGATGAGCCTCGGCCCGTGCCACCAGTTCATCGACGGAACTTTCGGCCGGATTCTTGGCCAGCCGTTCGCTGAGTGGTTGCGACGGCAGATCGGGCGAACCGATCTGGCTGTACAGGCCCCAGCTGACCAACGGCACGGCAAGAACGGCCGCTGTCGCCACGAGCCGGGTGGTGATCAGCGCCTGCTTGGCCGCGGCCTTGCCGGCAGGGCCGTCGCTGTTCAGGCGAAGGATACGGCGCCCGATCTCCGCGCGGGCCTCTTCGGCTTCCGCCGGCTGGATCAGGCCACGCGCCGCGTCGCGGTCGAGCTCTGACAACTGGTCGCGATAGACTTCCAGATCATGGTCGCTGCTCGACGACGTACCTTTGGCGCCGCCGGCCAGCGGCAGCAGCACCGCCAGGCTTGCACCCAGCGTCAGGATAGCGGCTATGACCCAGAACAACATGGTTATCCCAATACCGGCAGAGCCCTGCCCTGCCAACACAGGCATGCTGCGACGCTTTGACGGGACCTGACCGATTGCCGGCCGGAACGCGTCAGGTCAGCGGCGTCCAGCTGCCATCGCCATTACGGCAAGCGGTTCCACGCGCGGTGACGCCGGCGCCGCCGGTAAAGACCGTCTGAGTATATTGGCGGCAGTCCTGCGAGCCGACGCGATAGGGTTGGGCCGGAACCACTTCACCGTAGTGCGAAGCCTGAGCGCCCTTCCAGGCAACTTTCTGGCCGCTCGTGGTGTATTCCAGTGCCTTGTACTCTGCTTCAAGCGCGCTGCGCTTCTCGGTGTCGCTCAGGCCATTGCCGATCGAACCACCAACAAGACCGCCGGCCATCGCTGAAATGATCGTTGTCGCAACCTTGCCACCAGCAGGCGGGTTGACGGCGGGCGGTGATACAACCGACACCGCTGGTCCTTTGCCACCCAATGTGGTGCAGCCGGAAACGGCAAGCAGTAGGGATACAAGCGCAACGCGAATCTTCATGCCAACAACCGGTTTTCTTGAGCACGATGAGCTGGGGGCCGCGCCATCAGGGAGTTGGCATGGCCATAGTATTGATATTTGTCGGAAATTTGGCCGTTTCCAGCCATCCGGGAAAGCATCATTGAAGGCTCCGCAACCGCACGACCGCCTTCAATCCGCCCATGCCGGACCGTTCCAGCATCAGCACGCCTCCATACTCGTTGACGAGGTCGGCGACAATGGCAAGCCCGAGCCCGGTCCCTGGCTTTGTCTCGTCCAGGCGCCGGCCGCGCTTCATGGCCTCGCGCGCCTTGTCTTCAGGAATGCCGGGGCCGTCGTCCTCGATGCTGATCTCGAACAGATTGGCCGTGTCATCCTTGGCCAATAGAGGCGAGACCGATACCGATACGGCGCTCTTTGCCCATTTCATCGCATTCTCAAGAAGATTGCCGAGCAGCTCTTCCAGATCCTCGCGCTCGCCGGCGAAGACAATCTCGACAGCAGGCAGCGAAAGCGACAGGCTGGTCTGCGGGTTGAGCTTCTGCAGCACACGCACCATGCGCTGTACCAGCGGTGTTACGGGCGTACGGTAGACGACGCTGTCACGCTGCGCCGCGACACGGGCGCGTTGCAAATAGTGCTCGACCTGCTTCTGCATCGACGCGGCCTGCTCGGTAATCAGCTGGCCCTTGGCGCCGCCAAGCGCCCGTCCCTCATTGAGCAGCACCGCCAGCGGTGTTTTCAGCGAATGGGCGAGATTGCCGACCTGGGTGCGCGAGCGCTCGACGATACGCTTGTTGTTCTCGATCAGCGCATTGGTTTCATTGGCAAGCGGTTCGATCTCGGCCGGGAAACGGCCGTCTAGCCGTTGCGCCGTGCCCTCGCGCACCATGGCCAGTGCGTTCCTGACCCGACGCAGCGGCTGAAGACCGAGCAGGATGGCGATGGCATTAATGGCGATCATGCCGACACCGAACAAGGAAAGATATGTCAGCAGACGGCGCTGGAAGCTGCCGATTTCCTGCTCCAGCTCGGTCTTGTTGCCCATGACACGGAAGCGCGCGGCGCGGTTCTTCGAATCGAGGACGAATTCGCTCTCGAACACCACCAGTTCCTCGTGATTGATGCCTTCGGTGGCGTAGCTGCGCTGGAAATTGGAGTTGAACGGCACGTCGGCGACATCAGGCGAGCGGATGGCTGTCGTCATTGACGACGAGTGAAGGTCGCCATGCACGCCCTCCGAAGCGGGTTCCACCGACCAGTACCAGCCCGAATTGGGTTGCGAGAAACGCAGATCGCCGAGATCGGGCGCGCCGGTCAACGCGCCGTTGTCGGAAATGCCGACGGAGCCGATCAAGTTGAACAGATGCGCCGAAAGCAGGCTGTCGAAACCGCGTTCGCTGGCCTGGCGATAGAGCGTGGTGATCAAGGTGAAGATGACGATCAGGGTGAGGATCGCCCAGATAGTGGAAAAGGCGATGACGCGGAAGGCCAGCGAACGCGGCCATAGGCGCAGCGAAAGCCGCTTCCTCACTGTCGGACTGGTGGGGAGCGTTTCCGAGTTACGCCTCCGGTTCGCGCATGCGGTATCCCATGCCGCGCACGGTCTCGATCATGTCGATTCCCATCTTCTTGCGAAGCCGCCCGACAAAGACCTCTATCGTGTTGGAATCGCGGTCGAAATCCTGGTCATAGAGATGCTCGACCAGTTCGGTGCGGGATACGACCTCGCCCATGTGATGCATCAGGTAGGCCAGCAGACGAAACTCGTGCGAGGTCAGTTTCAGCGGCACGCCGTCGACATCGGCCTTCGATGCCTTGGTGTCGAGACGCAGCGGTCCACATGTGAGTTCGGAAGACGCATGGCCTGCGGCACGCCGGATCAAGGCACGCAGCCGCGCCAGCACCTCTTCGATGTGGAACGGCTTGGTGACGTAGTCGTCGGCGCCGGCGTCAATGCCGGAGACCTTGTCGCTCCAGCGGTCGCGCGCCGTCAGGATGAGAACCGGCATCTTGCGGCCACCGCGCCGCCAGCGCTCCACCACGCTGATGCCGTCCATCTGCGGCAGGCCGATATCGAGCACCACGGCGTCGTAAGGCTCGGTGTCGCCGAGAAAATGGCCTTCCTCGCCATCGAAAGCCCGATCGACGACATAGCCGGCATCGACCAGCGCATCCGATATCTGCCGATTGAGATCCTTGTCATCCTCGACGACGAGCACACGCATGCGGGAATTATACCTGTTGTGAAGAACTGGCCGACTTCAGCTATAGGCCGATTCCAGCGGCCTGTGAAACGGCGGGGTCAGTTCTGGGGAACGACGATCTCGGAGCGGCGCGGACGTTGCCCGTCCTTGCCCGGGACAAGCACGACGATGACGCAGACCGGCTGACCGCCGCGTGTCGACTGCGAAGCCTTGGCAAGTGTCCCGCCATTCTCTTCCGCCACCTGCTGACCGATCGCATAGCAGTCGGAATCAGCCAGGACGACCTGATCAACCTGCGCGGGCTCGACAGCCGGCAATGCCATCGCTTGCGACGCCAACAACGCCGCGGCGCAGAGCGCCGGTATCGCGGTTCGGAAATGGGAGCGAAGCGTTTTCATGACCGGGGTTGTAACGCATCGGTGCTGAACGTGAAATGAACAGTGATCGCCGCCAAAAACATGCCCACCACACCCCCGAAACGCGAGTCACCCAGAGATTTCGCCGCCCGTCCCGGCAAAACCCGCGAAACGCCAATCTAGACCCGGTTCAAGCCATATTGAAAGCGCGTCAGCCGTTTTCCTGCGTCAGGGCACGAAAGCGCAGCATCCCATGATGCACCAGAAGCTCCTCGTCATAGCGAGCCTCGGTGAATTCAAGCACCAGCCGTGTCTGCCCGCGCGGGCCGATGATCAGCACCGCGTCGGCAAGGCGCGTCTTGATCCTGTCCATGATGGCTTGTGTTTCGGCCTCGCCTTGCGCCTTCGACCAGACATGCAGGGTGACCAACTGATCAGCATCATTCTCAGCGCCGGCGTTACCATCAAAGGCGCTGGTCATGCCGCAGGTCACATAGGGAAAGGCGCCATTGATCGCTTCACGCTCAAGCAGTCCGGCGCCGCCAAGCAGCGCCGACAGCGGAGCGTCGCTTTTCAGTCTCAGGAACAGTGCCTGCTGCAAATCGCCGGGCGCGGTCATCGTCGTCTTCCCTCGCCTGTCGCGGCCTCGCGGGCCTTCAGCATTGCGCGAACCTATCCGGGCTCTGCCCGGTCCGCCAATCAATGGGCAGAGCGCAACCTGACAACAAAGCTGCGGATTGCCAAGACCAGAACCGTTATCAAAATGAGGATCACAGACAGGGCCGCGATCGCCGGATCAATGTTATCGCGCAGGCCCATCCACATGAGGCGCGGCAAAGTGATCGCATTGACGCTGGTAATGAACAAGGTGACGCCGATTTCCTCCCAGGAGAGCACGAAGGAAAGCAACGCGGCGGTGATGATGCCGAACTTGATGTTGGGCATGATGATCCGCGTGGCGCGTTCCCAGACCGTGGCGCCGAGGCCGCGCGCGGCGAGATCGATGCGTCGGTCAAGCTGACTGAGCGAGACCAGCATCATCACGGTGGCGAAGGGCACCGTCATCACCGAATGCGCCATGGCGACGCCAAGCCAGGTGTCGTAGCCAAAGAACGAACCGAGGCCGGATATGGATGTCAAAAGGAAGTAGAGCGTTATCGCCGAGACGACCGGTGGAACCACCATCGGCAGCAGCACGAAACCGACCAGAACCGCGGTAAAACGAGGCTGGAACATCCAGACGCCGAGGCTGAAGCAAAGCGCCAGAACAGTCGAGAAGGCGCTGCTGACCACCCCAATCCGAATGCTGAGAAGGATCGAATCGATCCAGCGCGGGTCCTCGATCAGCGCGCGGTAGTGGCGCAGCGAGAGTTCGCCCGACGGCATCGCCAGCATGCGGCTGGGCGTCAGCGATACCGGGATGACGGCGAGCAGCGGCATCAGCAGAAACAGCGCCACGAGAGCGGCTATGATCAGTATGGCGGGGCCTGGGCGATATGTCGGCATCTTGATCAGACCAATTGCTTCGGCCGCACGTAGCGGAACAGCAGCGCCATCAGCGCGCCGACGAACAGCACCAGCACCACGCTGATTGCCGCACCCAGTCCCCAGTCCGGGCTCTGGAAGATTCTGAGATAGATCAGTTCGGCGACCATCACGCTGCGGCCACCACCAAGGATCGCCGGAGTGACGAAAAAGCCCAGCGAAAAGACGAAGACGATGAGTGCCGCGCCGATGATGCCGGGCCGGGTCATCGGCACGAACACCGACCAGAAGGTACGCGTGCGGCTGGAGCCGAGGCCACGCGCCGCCAGCAGCACGCGATCGTCGAGGCTGCGCATCGCCGATGCCAGCGGAAAGACCGCGAAGGGAATGAGGAAATGCGTCATGCCGATAATGACGCCGAATTCGTTGCGCACCAATGTCAGAGGTTCGGAGATGAAGCCGATCGCCTGCAGCCAGGTGTTGATCAAGCCGCGATTGGAGAGCAGTGCCACCCAGCCAAAGGCGCGGGTAAGCACCGATATCCAGAAGGGAACCAGGATGCAGAACTCCGCAACGAGCCGCTGCGCCGGGGTCCCTCGAACCCAGACGACAGTGATGGCATAAGCAGCGGTAACCGAGACCAGTGTAACGATGGCGGCGATCCGCAGGGTCCGGATGAACACCGACTGCACCAGTTCGTCCGTGAGCAGCGCTTCATATTGGCCGAGCCCCGGCGTCGGCAGAGTAAAGCTCCATTTGACGACGCCAAGGAACGGCCAGGCGTAAGCGAGACCAAGAAACAGGAGCAGCGGCGCCATCATCAGCGCCGCGCCCATCCTGTCGGAAAGATACCCTCTCATGCCCTTGTCAGGCGGAGATGATCTTCGTGTATTCGTCGAGTGCCGCCCCGTAATTCTTGGCGTACCAATCCATGTCGAGGGCAATCTGCTTCTTCATGTTTTCCGGGTCCACGGGATTGATGCGCTTCTTGTCGGCGGGGATCAGCGCGTCGGCGGCAGGATTGGCCGGGCCTTGGCCGAGCTTGTCGAACATGACCAGCTGTTTCTCCGGATCCTGGGCGCTGGCGATGAACTTCATCGCCGCGTCCTTGCCGCCCGGATTGCCCTTGAGCACCGCGAGAGCGCCGGGCGAGATCAGGCCCTGATCCCAGATGAACTTGATCTTGCCGCCGGAATCCTGCTCGATCAGCGAGGCACGCGTCGACCAGACGATTGCCATGGAGGCCTCGCCGTTGAGCAGGACGCTCTGGCTTTCCGCGCCGCCGCCCCAATAAGCGACGACGTTTTCCTTGAAGGCGGCGATCTTGTCATGCGCGCGCTTGAGGTCGAGCGGATAGAGCGAAGCCGGCGCGACGCCGTCGGCCAGCAATGCGGCTTCCCAGCTCGACACGCCCCATTTGTAGAGCGAGCGCTTGCCGGGGAATTTCTTCACGTCGAAGAAATCGGCCATGCCGGTGGGTGCGTCCTTGCCGTACTTCTCGGAGTCGTACGCGATGACATATGAGAAGAAATAGGTCGAGGCGGCGTAGTCCCAGCCGAAGCCTGGGCGCATCTTCTTCTTGTCGACGATGTTGTAGTCGATCGGCTCGAGCATGCCTTGCGCGCCAAGCGTGATGGCCGAGAATGGATCGACGTCGACGAGATCCCAGGTCGGAGCACCACTCTTGAACTGGGCGGCGATCGCGCCTTCGGTCGGGCCGGAGCCATCCATCTTGACAGCGATGCCGGTGTCCTTGGCAAATGCCTGGCCATAAGCAGCGTCGTAAGCGGTGATGGCGTCGCCGCCCCAGTTTACCAGCACCAGTTCCTTTGCCGCGGCAAAGGCGCCGGTCGAGCGCAGCAGCATGGGCGTGCCGGCCAGCACAAGTGCTGCAAGCTGGGTAAATTGCCGGCGCGAGATTTCACCGCGGCCTGCCCTGCCGGACAAGGTCTCGATGGCTTGTCTCTTGGTGTCGTTGGTCATGTCAGTTCCCCTTATTGTTGTTGGTGGTACCGGATAGTGGTGTGCGAAGGTTCGCCGCACCGATCGTCATTGGCCTCCGTCCGGAAGGAGGAAACCCTTTTCCGCCGGCCAGGTGAGCCATACGGAGTTACCCTTGCTCAGCGCGTCGGCGGCGACCTCGTTCGGCACGGAGACCGTTACCTTGGCGCCTTGCCGTGTCGTCAGATCGAGCCGTGTGGCGGCACCGAGGTAGGTCGAGGCGGTGGCGGTAGCGGCGATGCCGTTCTCATCGGCTGACGCTTCGCGCGCGATCGACATGTATTCTGGCCTGATCGCCAGGATCGCATTGCTGCCCACGGTTTTGGCGTTGCCGCGCAGGCTGATGGCCCGGTCCTCGCACAGGCCGGTGGCGCCATTGTCCTGGCAGTGGACGTTCTTGAGCGGCAGCATGTTGATTTCACCGAGGAACTCGGCGACGAAACGATTGGCCGGCCGGTCATAGACATCGTCAGGCGCGCCAACCTGCAGCAATTCGCCGTGGTTGAAGATGGCCACGCGTGACGACAGCGCCAGCGCCTCGCTCTGGTCGTGGGTCACGAATACGAAGGTGGTGCCGGTCTCCTGGTGCAGCCGTTTCATCTCGGCCTGCATCTGGCCACGCAGGCCCTTATCGAGCGCGGAGAACGGCTCATCGAGCAAAAGCACACCCGGCTCGAACACCAGCGCGCGCGCCAGCGCGACACGCTGCTGCTGGCCGCCGGACAACTGTGCCGGCAATTTCTTCTCGTGGCCCTTCAGCCCCACGCGTTCGATCATCTCGCCGACAAGGCGCTTGATATC
Source organism: Mesorhizobium sp. (assembly GCA_039916205.1). Classification (GTDB taxonomy): domain Bacteria; phylum Pseudomonadota; class Alphaproteobacteria; order Rhizobiales; family Rhizobiaceae; genus Mesorhizobium. Next base: position 21,615 of record JBDSLV010000415.1, read on the forward strand.
GCTGGCCGATTTCTTGCGTACCTTGAGCGGGAAAGCGATGTTGGCTTCGACCGTCATGTGCGGAAACAGCGCATAGCCTTGGAACACCATGCCTGCGGCACGCTGTTCCGCAGGCCGGTCCGTGATGTCGGTGCCGTCGCTGAACAAACGACCTTCGCTCGGCTGCACGAAGCCGGCCAGGATCATCAGGAAGGTGGTTTTGCCAGAACCGGATGGCCCAAGCAGGGTAAGGAACTCACCACGGCCGATGTCGAGCGTCAGATTGTTCAACGCACGGAACGAGCCGAAGCTCTTGCCGATCCCGATTGCCTTGATCTCTGCGGCCCGGCCGGGTTGCTGCATCCTGCCTGTTTCCTCAGTTTCAATCGAAATCGTAGGCAGCGCGCGGCTTCACCGCAATCGAATAGTTTTCGCCGGATCGGCAAATTCCATTCATCTGTCCGATCGGTGGCGGCCTTGATCGGCCTTGCCGTTCGCGTTGATCTCTGAGAGCCTCGATCGCAACCATCCGCCGAACGCCTCCAGAACCGGGTGGTTCGCCTTGGCGTGTTCTGAAACGAGGAAGTAGGAACGCGGCGACTTGATCGAGATATCGAAAGGACGCACCAGCCTGCCCTCGGCCAGCGCCTTGCCGCTGGTCAGTTCATCGCCCATGGCCATGCCCTGGCCGGCGATCGCGGCCGAGAAGACGAGGTTCATGTCGGAAAAGAAGATGCCTGCCTCAGGATCGGGATTCTCGACTTTTGACAGCGCCAGCCAGCGCGCCCAATCCTCCGTGTCGCCCAGATGCAGAAGATTGGCGCGCAGCACGTCGGCTGGTTTGGAAAATCCGCCCACCTTGTTGAGCAGCGTCGGGCTGCACAGCGGTGTGAAGGAAATTTCGCACAGCAGCTCCGCCGCCCGGTTCGGCCAGTTGCCGACGCCAAAAGCAATAAAGGCGTCCGCTTCGGCATTGCTGACATCGTCCAGCCGCCGCGGCGTCAGGATGCGCAGCGCTACATCGGGATAGAGCTGCTGGAATTCTCCGATGTGAGTGCACAGGAACAGCGAGGCGAACCCCGGCGTGCAACTGATGCTGAAGGAGCCGCCTACGCCGGTACCGGCATGACGCGTCACCGCGTCGCCGAGCACGGTCAGCGCCTTGCGCACATCGCTGGCATACCGCTGGCCACGCGGGGTCAACGCCACGCCCTTGCCGATCCGCTCCAGAAGATCAAAGCCAAGATCGCGTTCGAGCAGGCGAAGCTGGTGGCTGACGGCGCTGCGGGTCAGATGCAACTCATCGGCGGCGCGCCATACGCTGCCGTGACGGGCAAAACTGTCGAGCGCGCGCAGCGCCTGTGTCGATGGTATGCGCAAGATGCCTCAGGTGAACCGAATTTGCATGAGCCGGGAAAACATATCACTTTTTGGCGAAGCGCTTCACTGCTTTCTTTGCCTGATGGAGAAAACGGCCATCACCTCGGCGCAAGCGACCGCGCTTGCCTGTCTCGACGACATCCAGCCGTCGCTGTCGGCCTGGACGCGGACGATCTTCGATTTTGGCGAGACCGCCTGGCGCGAATACCAGTCGGCGGACTGGTATGTGAGGCTGCTGAAGCGCGAAGGCTTCTCCGTCGAGGAAGGTTCGGGCGGCATGCCCACGGCCTTCTGCGCGCACTGGACCAATGGCCCCGGGCCGACGGTCGGAATGTATGCCGAGTATGACGCGGTGCCGGGCAATTGCCAGGACGCGGCAACGGTGAAGAGACCTCGCCCGGGCCTGGGCGAACATGCCGGCGGCCATACCGACCCGCATTCAGGTCTCGGCATTTCCGGCCTCGGCGGCTTGCTTGCGACCAAGGCGGCGATGCAACGTCACGGCATCGGCGGCACGCTGCGCTTCACTGGCGAGCCCGCGGAGAAGGTGCGCGGGTCAAAACCTATCCATGCGGCGAAGGGCTATTATGATGGCCTGGCCGGCATGATCTCCTTCCATCCTTTCTACATGCTGCCGCTCTGCAACACGGCGCGCTGGGATACGCATTGTGGCGCGGCCTACGCAATGATCTATCGCTTCATCTGCGACGAACCCGAAAATTGGGTTCGCGCAGGCGATGGCGCACCGATCCCACAAGCGCATTCCGCCGTGCGGGCACCGGGCGCCAACGACGCGCTCATGATGATGTACATGACCTCGAAAGCGCTGCGCGATTCGATGCTGCCGCATCAAGGCGGCTGGTCGATGAGCGAGGCGATCCTGACCGCCGGCCAGGCGACGGCCGACAATCTGCCGGCCGGGCTGGCGGAGATTCAGTACATGATCCGCGTTCCGACCTTGGCAATGGCCGAACAGGTCACCGCCATGCTCGATCGCAATGCGGAAGCCGCGGCCACGCTGAGCGGCTGTCGTCATGAGCGGCACTGGGTCTCCAAGTCGCGGCCAGGGCTTGCCAATCACGCGATGGCCGATATCGCCTACGAAGCGTTGTCGACGGTCGGGCCGCCGCGCTGGGATGAGAGGGCCAAGGCAATCGCTCGCGAAATCCAGGTCAATGCGGGTGGGGTAGCGACGGACGAGCCATTCATCGCCGAAATGGAGCGGCTGATCGCGCCGCGGGACGCAGAAGCCATCCTGCGGCGCGACCTGCCGCCGTCCCAGATCAATTCCACCTCGGACGACTACACCGACATGTCATGGCATGCACCGACGGCAAGGGTCTACGTCGCCCGGCCGGCGCTGCGATCAGCCGACGGCCGCGCCTATCCGTCCTGGGTGATGAACGCGCTTGGAGGTATCGCGGAAACCATCGATCCGATGGTGATCTGCGCCGCCAAGACAATCGCGCTCGCGGCACTGCGCCTGCTCGAAGACAAGGCCGCACGCGATGCCGCGATGGACGAATTTGTCTCCCGCACCGGCGGTGGCATCGGCGGCACGAACTGGATCGCGCCGCTCTGCGACTACGCCCCGCCAATCCATTTCCGCTGGCCGGAATATGTCACCACCTCGCGCGGGCGGGACTGGTGGATACCGAGCAACCAAGCCGCATGATGACGAGGAAAAACCCATGACCCTGCATGACCGCATCGTCGCCGAACCATTTTCGCTCCAGCGCCGGAACCCGGCCGGCGGCACCAAGCCATTGACGGCCTGGGGCTTTGCCAATGAGACAGACGTGCTGACAGACGTGCTGCTCGGCTCGCCTAACTTCCTGCGCCATCTGTCGACCAGCTCGCTGTCGCGCAAGCATCTGCGCGAGGCGCCCTGCAACGTCCAGATCGCCCAGGCGCAACACAAGGACCTGGTCGCGGCCTATGAACATTTCGGCGTCAAGATCCATTGGCACGAGCCGACGCCAGAACTGCCAATGCAGGTCTACTCACGCGACTCCAGCGTTATGACGCCCTACGGCGCATTCATCACCGCCATGGCCAACTGGTGGCGGCGCGGCGAAAACTATGCCGCGATCCGCACTTATGAAAAACTCGGCATCCCGATCTATGACATGGTTACATCAGGCACCTTCGAAGGCGGCGACTTCAATGTCATCGAGGAGGGGGTGGTTCTGATCGGCTGCGGCGGCGCCCGCACGCAGGAAGAAGGCGCGCGCCAGGTGCAGGCCTGGTTCGACAAGGAGGGCTGGGAAACCCGCCTCGCCTTCATCGACGAATACTACGTCCATATCGACCTGATGGTGGTGCCTATCGCCGAAAAGCTCACCGCCGTCTGCCTGGCCTGTACGGAGCCGGGCATCGTCGACTGGTTGAAGGGCAAGGGTCACGAGATCATCGACGTGCCGTTCCAGGACACGATGGCGCTCGGCTGCAACTTCATGTCGCTCGGCAAGGACCGGGTGATCGCGCCGACATCGAGCCAGTCGCTGATTGGCCAGCTCAAGGCGCGCGGCTTCGAGGTCGCTGCCATCGACATGAGCGAGATTTCAAAGACCGGCGGCGGCATCCATTGCATGGCGCAGGCGCTGAAGCGCGAGCCGGCCTGACCTGGCCAGCAAAATTCTATCGGGGCGTGGCGATGGCTCAACAAACGGCCCAGGTCGCATAGTGGGCAGCAGCAGCCCCTCGGGTGCCGGGGGCTTCAGCCTGCGATGCCCCGCAACAAAGCTTGCGGTGTGGCCCCGCTGCCCTTGTGAGTGCCTTCAAAATGGATGAATAGTCTTGGCAGGTGCGCCGCCCTGAAATTGCCCCGTTGCAGTCCTCAGGTCGTGCCATCCCTAGCCGGATTTCCGAATGGCCAGTCCTGAACCGCGCAAGAGAAGAGGTCCGATCGCCGCATTTTTGCTGGCGATAGACGCATGGGTCGATTCCTCGCTCTATGAGATCGGGTTCAAGGCGCGCCAGTTCTGGGAAGCGGCGACGATCTTCTCGCGCCGGTTCCGTCTCACCGGCTGGCGCCGGGGCATCGTCGAGTTGCTGAGCGAAGGCTTCACTCTCGGTGCCGGCGGCACTGTCGTCATGCTGGCGCTGGCCATCCCGGCGTTCCAGGACACGACCGGAGACTGGCGCGCCCAGGGCGACTTCGCCGTCACCTTCCTCGACCGCTACGGCAATGAGATCGGTCAACGCGGTATTATCCAGCGCGACTCGGTGCCAGTCGACGAGATGCCAGACCAGGTCATCAAGGCGGTGCTCGCTACCGAGGACCGCCGCTTTTTCGAGCACTACGGCATCGACGTGCTAGGGCTGTCGCGCGCCATATTCGAGAATGTACGGGCGAATTCCGTTGTTCAAGGTGGCTCGAGCATCACTCAGCAGTTGGCCAAGAACCTGTTCCTGACCAACGAGCGCACGTTCGAGCGCAAGATCAAGGAAGCCTTCCTGTCGCTGTGGCTCGAGGCCAATCTGTCGAAGAAGGAAATCCTGCAGCTCTATCTTGACCGCGCCTATATGGGGGGCGGCACCTTCGGCATCGAGGCGGCGGCGGATTTCTACTTCGGCAAGAGCGTCAAGGACCTGAACCTCGCCGAGGCTGCGATGCTCGCCGGCCTGTTCAAGGCGCCAACCAAATATGCACCGCACATCAACCTGCCAGCTGCCCGCGCGCGGGCCAACGTGGTGCTGTCCAATCTTGTCGATGCCGGGTTCATGACCGAGGGCCAGGTGCTTCAGGCGCGGCTGCATCCGGCCGATGTCGTCGACCGTGGCGAGCAGAAAAGCCCCGATTACTACCTCGACTGGGCCTTCGACGAGGTCAAGAAGATCGCGAAGCCAGGTCAGCATTCGCTGGTTGCCCACACCACCTTCGATGCCAACATCCAGAAGGCGGCGGAAGAATCGGTGGAATTCCATCTCCGCCAGTTCGGCAAGGAGTACAACGTCACGGAAGGCGCGGTGGTCGTTATCGAGACCAACGGCGCCGTGCGGGCGATCGTCGGCGGCCGCGACTACGGCGCCAGTCAGTTCAACCGTGCCACCAAGGCGCTGCGCCAGACCGGCTCTTCGTTCAAACCCTATGTCTATGCAACGGCGATGGAGCACGGCTTCACGCCGAACTCGATTATTTCGGGCGGCCCGATCAGCTGGGGCACTTGGTCGCCGCACAATTACAGCGGCGAATCGGCCGGCAACATCACTTTGATCATGGCGATGGCCAAGTCGATCAACACCGTGCCGGTGCGGCTGGCAAAGGACTATCTCGGCATCCCGCCGATCAAGGCGATGGCGGAGTCGTTCGGTGTCGAGTCACCACTCGAAGCGCACAAGACGATGGTGCTGGGCACTTCGGGAATGACCGTGATGGACCAGGCGACGGGCTACAGCGTGTTCGCGCAGAACGGTTTCGTCGGCTCCCGTCACGGCATAACGCAACTGGTGACCCGCACAGGCGATGTCGTCTATGACTTCGCCAAGGACGCGACGCCGCCGCATCGGGTGCTGTCCGAGCAGGCGCTGAAGTCGATGAACACCATGCTGGCCGCCGTGCCGGTGATGGGCACCGCCCGGCGGGCCCAGCTTCCGAATATCGTCGTCGCCGGCAAGACCGGCACGACGCAATCCTACCGTGACGCCTGGTTTGTCGGTTTCACCGGCAACTACACGGCGGCCGTGTGGCTGGGCAACGACGACTTCACGCCAACGAAGAACATGACCGGCGGGTCTTTGCCGGCGATGGTTTGGCAAAGACTGATGGTCTACGCGCACCAGAATATCGATCTGAAACCGATCCCTGGCATCGACAAGCCCTTCGTCGACGAGGAAATCGCGGCCAAGGCCGGGGAAGCGGAAAAGAAAAATGCCGAACAGGCAGCGGCTGATGCGGCCGCCGAGCGCCCACCTGTACTGTCCAGCCGAACCACGCAAGTGCTGAGGGATATGACGGCGTTGTTCCACTCGGCGCCAAGCCTTGGTGCGCCAGTCTCGCCGGAAACCTTGTCGGCGCTTTGATCCTCCTCCTTCGCGGGAGCAAGGCAAATCCATCGCACCGCTTGCCATTGCCCCCTGCGTCGCGATATCCCCAAGCATCATTCTCTCTTCCCGGCGCTTCATGCTCAAAAACGCATTCCTGATGCTTGTCACGCTTGCCCTTGCCATTGGCGGCGGCGGCGGTAGCGTCTGGTATGCGCTGAAAATCCAGGATGGTGTAGGCGCCATCCGGATCGGTCAATGGACCGCTTTCCCTGACATCGGCACGCCGGCGGCGGATCCCTATTCCAAGGCCCGCGTGGCGCGCGAAGGCGTGCTGGCGCTTGGGCGGGCGGAGGGACTGTCATTCGTCGCCGAACGCGACACTGCTGGCGAACAACTCAAGCGCGAATGTGCCTATAAAATAGAGGGCGGATTTCCAACGGCCCGGTTCTGGACCCTCTACGCGGCGGATCAATCGCTAGGCGTGATCCAGACGACGAAGCCAAGACTTGCCGCCCTTCAGTCGTACCAGGTCCTGCGACAGCCCGACAATTCGGTGATCATCTCGGTCAGCAAGCGTCCATCTCCGGGAAACTGGCTGCTTTCAGACGGGTTCGGGCGGATGTATTTCGTGCTGACATTCTACGACACGCCGATCGCCAGCAGCACCGGTCTTTCGGACGTCACGCTACCGCTCATCACCAAGGTGGGCTGCGATGCGTAGGCTGCTTCACGCCATCCTACTTGGGCTGGTTGGCGCCGGCATGGTGCACATCGTGGTCCTGCTTCTGGTTCCGGAGTTTTCCGAACGTGATGCCTGGTCGCGATTGTCGATGGCTTCCGATCTCTACAAGATTACCAGGCTCGACGCCGAAGCCGGTGGTGCGCCCGTGGTGAAGTCAGTCGATCCGCTGTTTTATGCCACCGCTTGCCGGTTCGACCTGACCGACGGGATGGTGCGGGTCAATGCGCCGGGCAATGTCCCGTTCTGGTCGGTCTCGGTCTATGACCGCAGCGGTCACAACATCTATTCCTTCAACGACCACACCGCCACGGGCCGCGTGCTGGATGCGGTCGTGCTGACACCGGCGCAAATGATCGAGGTCCGCAAGGATCTTCCCGAAGACCTGCAAGGCGCGATCTTTGTCGAAGCGCCGATTGACGAGGGCATATTCGTCATCCGCAGCTTTGTGCCCGATGAGAGCTGGAAGCCTATCGTCTCGCGCTTTCTCGACCAGAGCTCGTGCGAACTGCAGGATTTCTAACCGGCATCCGATATCAACCGGACCCGCGATAAACCGGATCAGTGCTACCGCCAAGCCAGGTCAGTGATACCGATTACCGGATCAGTGATGCGGCACAGGTGTGGTTCGCGGCGATCCAGGTTTGTCGGGACCGCCTGGCCGCGTGTCTGTCACACGCGAGCGCTCGTAACGGACGCCTGGAAAAATGATCACCGCCGCCGGCGTGCCGGTGTTCTGGCTTGTTCGGTTGGTTGCCGCAGTTCGCGGCACGAAAGACAGTACCATGCCCATGGTTCGCGCATTCCTCTCGGTTTCCCCGGAGCACAACGCAACGCCTCCAAATATGATTAAGGACGCCAGAGGGTTAACGGAGCGCTAACGGATCGCCGCTAATTTGATCTTTGTTCCAAGGTCGGGACATTCCTGACCAAGGCCAGCGCGAAACCGGCACCATTCCGGTCGAGTGTAGTCGAGTGTGTATCGAGTATCGGGCGTATCCTTCGTGTCATCTTCGGATTTCAGACAAATCGGCATACGGGCGGAATCGGGAAAGGCCGAAAGGCTTTTCCGCGCGGCGGTGTCGGCATTCTGCTCGCTCACCCGGCCGTCGCGCCGCGAGATCGGTCAACTAGAAGACCTCACGCTGCCGCTGTTCGACGATGTTTCCGTCGAATCGCGCCGCTATGTCGCCGCCGCCCTCTCCGAATGTGCATATGCGCCCGCCGCACTTGTGCGTCGGCTTTGCGAAGAATCCGTCGACATCGCCGCGCCGCTGCTGATCCGCTCGCGGGCGGTCAGCGACATCGATCTCATAGCACTGATCGGCCGGCACGGACTGCCGCATGCCCGGGCCATCGCACGGCGTCCGGGTCTGAATCCGACCATCGCCGATCTGATCAAGGCCCTTGAAAGGCCGACGCTTGTAAGGGTTCGCCCCCCGGAAGCGGTCGTTACGGTTGCGCCGGAACATCAGCAAATCGACATCAAGGCCGACTTGCCCGCCCCCGCGACTGAGCAGGCCCCCGGCCTTGCCTCCGAGAACGCACGGCGCCGGCTGCGATCGATGATGCGGACCGGCGATCAGGAGCCAGGCACGTCGATTAACTCGTTTGCCGGCTCCGGAGCCTATGTGAAGCTGCGCGAGACGGCGTTGACGGGAAACGCGGCGTTCTTCCAGACCGCGCTCGCCGACGCGCTCGAGATCGATTTTTCAACGGCCCGGTCGCTGACCGCGAACCAGAACTACGCGGCGCTGCTTGCCGCCTTGCGGGCGCTCGACCTGAGCGAAGACAGGGCGTTTTTGATTACGGTTGCCGTCTATCCGGCGCAGTTTCCGCATCCCGAGGCGATCCGGATCTTCCTCGACCGTTATCGCTTGCTGCATCGCGACGCGGCGTTGGACAAGGTCCGCAACTGGAAGGTCGAGGCGGTGTCGAGAGCCATCCGCGAAGCGGTGCCGCTGCCGGCGCCCGCCAATGCCGACACGCCGAAAGCGTCAAACAGCGACGACGCCAGACTGGCCGACTCCAAGCCGGCCAGCCTCAAGGCGTCTTGACGGAAATAAGTTCCTCGAGCGGAACGGCGCCGGCCTCGATCTCGACAACCCAGATGTCGGGGTCGAATTTTTTCTCGCGCTCCAGCCGTGCGTCAAGCACAGCGGCATCATCGCCTGAGCCAAGCAGGCTGAAGAAGCGGTCGTCGGGCTTGGCCGAATCGTAGCTCGTCTGCGGCGCCGGTCCAAACAGAGCCACCTCGCCCAGCCTGCCGCGTGCCAGCACGAAAACCGCGCCGGCCTCAGCCGATCCACGCTTGACCACGGCCGCGAAGCCACCAGCGCCGAAAACCCGGCGCACAAGGGCTGACACCCAGAAATCGGTGGTCACACGCATGAACAAGCTCCGGATCGCATCCGGACGCTACTTAGCGAGGTTTTCGCCGCTCCGCGAGGGGTGGATGCCAGCAGCGATCGCGGCTGTCAGTTCGTCAGGCCGATCTCGCGCATCTTGACGTAGACGACCTCGTCGGGTTCGCCTGTCTGCGGCAGGCCGAACAGCGACTGGAATTCCTTGATCGCCGACTTCGTGCGGGCGCCTACCACGCCATCCAACTTCATGTCGTCGTTGCCGAATGCCTTGAGCCCAGCCTGAATCTTGACGATGCGCGGGTCGGGACCTTGCGCTGGCGTGCTCGTCTGCAACGACACCGGGACGGCGGCTGGCGTGTCCGGACGCGGCACCGGATGAGGCACCGCGGCGGTTGTGGTCGGCGTCGCGCCGAGCTGATCGAGCAGAAGTGCGTCGATCTCGCCGGACGCGTTGAGCCCCACCTTCTGCTGATAGGCCTGGATGGCTTTGCGCGTGTTGGGCCCAGTAATGCCGTCGACCGTGCCGGAATAGAAATCGAGATCCTTCAGTATGCCCTGGACCTGCTGAACGACCGGATCGCTCTTCACCGGTGCGGCTTGCGCGCTCGGGCGTACGATATTGATCGTGGTCTCCGGTTCATCGCTGCCGGCACGAGGGAACCCTTCAATGCTGCGGGTCGCGAAAAACGCGCCAGCATGCGGGAAGGGCTGGTACCACAGCGCATTCGCCGAAACATAGAACAGCGTCACCAGGAAAGCCGTTGACCCGCCGACCAGAACCGGATTGCGCGAAATCAGGCTGCCGACAGCGACAGCACCGTCCTGGAAGGCATTGCCGCGGCGCTTGACCGCCTTAGGCTGTTTTGCGGAGCGCGCCATTTCGGTCCCCTTTCGCCTTGGCAACCGGCATGGGCAGCACCCCTGCCTTGTCGGTTGAATGACCTTTCGGTCCACTCACCGGCAGGCTGATGGTCACCGTGGTGCCCTCGCCCGGCATGCTTTCGATCGACATCGTGCCTTCGTGCAGCGCCACGAGCCCTTTCACCAGGGAGAGCCCAAGACCGGTTCCCTCGAAACGGCGCGTGTAGTCGTTCTGGATCTGCACGAAGGGCTTGCCGAGATTGGCAAAATCTTCCTCGGCGATGCCGATGCCAGTGTCCCGAACCCAGAAATGCAGACGCGAGCCGATCCGCTTGGCACTGACGACGACATCGCCACCCTCGGGCGTGAACTTGACCGCGTTGGAGACGAGGTTGATGAGGATCTGCTGCACGGCGCGGCGGTCAGCGTTTATCTCGCCTGCGTCCGGCGCGATCTGTGCCTGCAGATTGATGTTCTTCGCCTTCGCCTGCAGCTGCATCATCGACTGGCACATGTCCACGGCTTCGACGAACCGGAATGGCTCCGGCTCGGTCGCGTAGACGCCGGATTCGATCCTCGACACATCGAGTATCGAAGTGACGACGGCAAGCAGGTGCTGCCCCGAGTCTCTCACAAGGCCGACATATTCCTTCTGACGAGGGTCCTTGAAGGCGCCGAACATCTCGTGCAGCAACATGTCGGAGAAGCCGATAATGGCATTCAGCGGCGTGCGCAGTTCGTGGCTCACCACCGCCAGGAACCGACCCTTCGCGACTTCGGCGGCGGCAGCCGCATCATTGGCAGCCGCGAGGTCTTCACGCAGCCCGGCAATCTCGTCGTTGGCACGCAGGACAAGCGTGAAGATGTCGCCCTGCTCTTCAGCCCGCACCAGTTCAAGCGAAAACGGCCGGTAATTGTCAGCCATCAGGCGACTGTCATTCCGGCCATTGCCGTTTTGCGGCAATCGGATGCGCAATTCGAGCCGGCGCGATAGAGCGCCATCGCGCATATCAGCGAGCGCGCTAAGATAAGAGACGCGATCCGACAGATGGACGCGATCGAAAAGGCCATTTCCGCAAAGCAGCTCCGGCGGCAGCTTCAACAGCGTACGCGCCTTCGCCGAGGCGTCGAGAACTTCGCCATGACGGGCAATGCGCACAACCACGGCGTCGATGATGTCTTCGAGCCGGCCGGCTGTATCCTCGTCGTGCGACGCGCCGTCTGCATCGCGAAACG
>JBDSLV010000416.1:0-10104 GCA_039916205.1 Mesorhizobium sp.
AGCCTGAGACGCTGGCGGCGCTCGTCGCCGACGTCGCGAGCGGCAGCGACCGCATCGTCAAGCGCCTTGTTCCCGGCGGCGCTGCCTCCTATCCCGCTGGCCTCGCCCGACTGACCGAGGAACGGCACCTCCTGGTGGTGATCGACGAAGACCAGCTCGAGGACAAGGCATCGGTCGAAGAACCCCTGACGGACGTGCAGGCCGGAACAATGGCACCTGCTGCCGCTGCGATCGCGGCCGATCCATCAGCGACGGCGGTCGATGCTGTCGCGACATCTGAGTTGAACCAGAACAACGAGCCGGCCGCTATAGCCTCGACGACGGACGCCGTCCAGGAAGAGGCGGCCACACCAGGTGCGGTCGAAGATATCTCCACGCCGGCTCCGCAGGGGAGCGACGATGACGCCGGACAGGTCGCTACCGATCACGACCAACCCGCGAACGACAGTACGCCAACGCAGCATGACCATTGGTACTTCCATGCCGGCGAGGAAGAGCCGGCGCAGACGGACCAACCAGCCGCGGCGACCGGGCCTGTTGAAACGCCTCCCCCCATTCTGGAAGCGGTACCGGAAGGTCCGGCACAGGCTCACGCCGGGCTCGCCTCCCCTGCCGAACGGCCGGCCATTCGCACGATCGACCGCACGGCGGCACCGGTGCGTTTCGTCTGGCGCACCGACGCCGAGGGCAAGTTCAGCGCCCTCTCCCCGGAATTCGCCGACATTGTCGGCAAGGCCGCCGCCGATGTCATTGGCCGGCGCTTCAAGGATGTCGCGGCTACTTTCGGCCTCGATACCTCAGGCGAAATCGCCGGCCTTCTGGAACGGCGCGATACCTGGTCCGGCCGCTCCGTGCTGTGGCCGGTCGTCGGCACCGATCTGAAGATCCCTGTCGACCTGGCGGCACTTCCTGTTTATGGCCGCAGCCGCGCCTTTGAAGGTTTCCGAGGCTTTGGTGTTGCCCGTACCGGCGACGCGGTGGTCGACCCGGAAGCCATCGGCATGGCACTGGTGCCGAATGGCGGAGCGCCGCTGGCGCCGGCGCCGGAAGCCGTCGGGCCCGCACATGAAGAGCCGAAGACGCCAGATCCGTTCAAGGGCGAGGTGCCGGCCCTGACCATCGTGCCAAAACCGGAGCGGCGCTTTGCCGACAAGGTGATCCGGCTGGCGGAGCATCGGCAGCCGGCCAACGACAAGGGCCTGTCGACGCTTGAGCGCAGCGCGTTCCGCGAGATTGGCGAGCGGCTGAAGAAGGACAGTGGCGCAACCGAACCAGAGGCCGCGAAACCCAACCGCGATAAACCGCCGGAGCCGGCGGCCGAGGCCGTGATTGAACCGGCGGCGGAAACAACAATAGCGCCGAAGGCGGAGACCAAAGCTCCGGCCGAGACCAGCGGTGAGGTTCGGTCAGCGACCGACGCGTCGCCGACCGAAGCGCCAACGCATGCCGATGGGATCACGGCGGCAAATCTGGAGAATGAGACGGCGGAACGCGAGGCGGCTGACGTCGCGTCTGAGGTCGACGCGGGTGACCTGGCGGATCTGGCGCGACTTGACGGCGCGCGGCCAGACGAAGCCGCTCACGAGGCGCCGACGGCGACGGATACGGCACCTCTGGAACAACCAGCGCATGCCGGCGAGATTCCGGCGGCGGGACCGGCGCATGAGACGCCGGGAAACCAGGACGTCGCGTCGGAGACCATCGCAGGTGACGAAGCGGATCTGGCGCGGCTTGACGGCGCGCGGCCCGATGAAGCGGCCCATGACGAGCCCGCCGAGGCTCTGCCGCATGCGACGGGCTCGCTGCTCGACTATGCCGGCCAAAGCGATGACCTTGGCCCTGTCGCGGACGACAGCGAAGCGGCCCGAGTTTCCGAACCGGTGCCCACCGCACACCAGGACGTTACCGAGCCCGTGGCTGCGGACGAAGCGCCCATTGCCACCAAGGCAACTGCTGGCGCCGCCGTCGACGATGACAGCATGACGGCCGCCGACTTCCGCGACGCCGAGGACAGCGAGGACTGGGCGCAGCCTGAAGACGAAACCGTCGCTACCTCCCACGACCAGGTCGCGGCGCCCGCCGGGGAGCCTGTCAGCGCGAGCATGGTGGAGACACCGGTTGAGCGGCCACGCCTGTTCGTCCCGCCGCTCAAGACCGAAGGATTTGTTCCGTCGGCCTTCACGTCGGGGGAAGAAAACAAGGCGCCAGACACATCGCTTCTGAGCAAGCTGCCGGTGCCGCTGCTCATCCATTCCGGCGACCATTTGCACTATGCGAACGAGGAATTCCTCAACCTGACCGGCTACGCCACAACAGCTGACCTGGAAGATGCCGGCGGCCTCGGCGCCCTGTTTGCCGACCCTTACGCTGATGACAGCGCCTCTGATGGGTCCGACCACGCCTTGCGGCTGAAGACACGTGACGGGCAGGAATTCCCGATCGAGGCCATCCTGCGCTCGGTTCCATGGCGCGACGGCAAGGCGTTGATGCTGGTCGTGCGGCGCTCCGGCGACGACGATGTCGCGGCCGCGCATGTCACCGCCGACGAGCAGACCCAGCCCGATATTCCGGAGCTCAAGGCGCGTGTCGCCGAAATGCGCACCATCATCGACACCGCCACCGACGGCGTCGTGCTGATCGGCCGCGACGGCACGATCCGCTCGATCAGCCGCCCGGCTGAAGCGCTGTTCGGTTTCGACAGCGACGACGTGACCGGCAAGCCGTTCGCCTCGCTGTTTGCGATCGAAAGCCAGCGCGCGGCGCGCGACTACCTCGAAGGCCTGTCCGAACCCGGCGTGGCGAGCGTGCTGAACGATGGCCGCGAGGTGATCGGGCGCGAGGCGCAGGGGCGCTTCATTCCGCTGTTCATGACCATTGGCCGGCTGCCCAGCGACAGCGGGTTCTGCGCGGTGGTGCGCGACATTACCCAGTGGAAGCGAGCCGAAGAAGATTTGACCCAAGCGCGCGCGGTGGCGGAACGCGCGTCTTCGCAGAAGACCGATTTCCTCGCCCGCATCAGCCACGAGATCCGTACACCGCTCAACGCCATCATCGGTTTTTCCGAACTGATGGTGGACGAGAAATTCGGCCCGGTGGCCAATGACCGCTATCGCGACTATCTGCGCGACATCAACAGGTCGGGCAATCATGTGCTCGACCTGGTCAATGACCTGCTCGACATCTCGAAGATCGAGGCCGGCCAGCAGGAAATGGCCTATGAGGCGGTGTCGCTCAACGACACGCTGGCCGAAACGGTGGCGATGATGCAGCCGCAGGCCAACCGTGAACGCGTCATCATCCGCTCCAGCTTCGCCTCACGGCTGCCGGAAGTGGTGGCCGATCTGCGCAGCGTGCGCCAGATTGCGCTCAACATCCTGTCGAATGCCATCCGCTATACGCAGGCCGGCGGTCAGGTGATTGTCTCGACCGCTTACGAAACGTCCGGCGACGTCGTCATGCGGGTGCGCGATACCGGCATCGGCATGAGCCCGGCGGAGATCGAGCAGGCGCTGAAGCCGTTCAAGCAGATCAACGCGCTGAAGCGTGGACGTGGCGACGGCACGGGTCTCGGGCTGCCCTTGACCAAGGCGATGGTGGAAGCCAACCGCGCGCGGTTCACCATCAACTCGACGCCAGGCGAAGGAACGCTCGTCGAAGTCGCGTTTCCGTCGACCCGGGTGCTTGCTGATTAAGCTTTTTTGAGGCTGAGTTTGGGAATAGCCCGAAAAAAGAAAAGGCGCCCAAGAGGACGCCTTAAGTGATGGGATTGCTGTCACAACGAGGCTTGAGCGAATGTCGGATCCTCTGGGGCAGGGAGGACGGGATTTCTCCCTCAAGTTACATGCGACTATCGGCGTCGGCCCTTAACAAATCCTTACCGGCGCCGCGGAAAGTTTACCAATGTGTACCACTGATGAAATCTAGGTAAATTTAAGCGAGAGATTTCATTAACCATGCCGAAGCCCGTTATTCGGCGAGCTCAGGCAAATCGCGAAACAGCTCCAGTGCCTCGGGATTGGCGAGCGCTTCCCTGTTCTTGATGGTGCGGCCATGCACCATGTCTCTCACCGCAAGCTCGGTGATCTTGCCCGATTTGGTGCGCGGAATGTCCGACACAGCGACAATCCTGGCCGGCACATGGCGGGGGCTGGCCCCGGTGCGGATCTTGGCACGGATGCGCTTTTCCAGCTCGGCATCAAGCTGCACACCTGCCGCCAGCCGGACAAACAGCACGACGCGGACATCATTGTCGAAATCCTGGCCGATGCAGAGCGCCTCCAGAACTTCGGGCATCTGTTCGACCTGGTTGTAGATCTCCGCCGTGCCGATGCGCACACCGCCTGGATTGAGCGTGGCGTCGGAACGGCCATGGATGACCAGGCCGCCATGCGCCGTCCATTCAGCGAAATCGCCATGGCACCAGACATTGTCGAAGCGCTCGAAATAAGCCGCCTGGTATTTCTTGCCGTCGGCGTCGTTCCAGAAACCGATAGGCATGGCTGGAAACGCCTTGGTGCAGACGAGCTCGCCCTTCTCCTGGCGGATCGGCTTGCCGTCATCGTCCCATACGTCAACAGCAAGGCCGAGACCCGGCCCCTGGATCTCGCCGGTCCAGACCGGCAAGGTCGGGACGCCCAGAACGAAACAGGAGACGATGTCGGTGCCGCCTGAGATCGAGGCGAGATGCACATCCTCCTTGATGCCGTCATAGACAAACCGGAAGTCCTCCGGCGATAGGGGCGAACCGGTGGATGAAAGGGTGCGCACTGTCGACAGATCATGCGTGCCGATGGGCTTGAGACCTGCCTTGCGCACGGAATCGATGAATTTGGCCGAGGTGCCAAAGTAAGTCATCTTCTCGGCATCGGCGAAGTCGAACAGCACATTACCGTCGGGGTAGAAAGGCGAGCCATCATAGAGCAGCAGCGTCGCGCCTGAGGCGAGGCCCGAGACAAGCCAGTTCCACATCATCCAACCGCAGGTGGTGAAATAGAAGAAACGATCGCCGTCGAGCAAGCCGGCATGCAGCCGCTGCTCCTTGACGTGCTGGATCAGCGTCCCGCCTGTCGAATGGACAATGCATTTGGGAATACCGGTCGTTCCTGACGAAAACAGGATGTAGAGCGGGTGCGCGAACGGCAACCGTTCGAAGCTGACCGCCTTGGCGGCAAAGGGCGACAGCGCCTCTTCGAGTGCCACGGCCTTATCGATCGTATCAGCGACATCACCCGAGGTGCCGAGATAGTCGACGATCAGAATCTTGCGGACGGTGGTCAGCTTCGCCGCGACCGCCGCGATCTTCTCACCCACCTCAATCGCCTTGCCATTGTACCAATAGCCATCCGGCGCGATGAAAACGACCGGCTCGATCTGTCCGAACCGGTCGACAACGCCTTGCTCACCGAAATCGGGGGAACAGGACGACCAGACCGCGCCGATCGAGGCGGCGGCCAGCATGACGGCTACGGCCTCGGGCATGTTGGGCATCATCGCGGCAATGCGATCGCCCTTCTTGACCTTGAGCGAGAGGAAGAGCTGTTGCAGGCGCGAGGTCAGTGCGTGCAGTTCATTCCAGGACAGCCGCCGTTCGACCTTGTCCTCGCCGCGAAACACGATTGCTTCACCAGACCCGGTCTTCCCCAACAGGTTTTCGGCAAAATTCAGCGTCGCGTCGGGAAAAAATGATGCGCCGGGCATCTTGTCGCCATCGACCAGTATACGGCCTTGGGTACCCTTCTCGCCAACGATGCCGCAAAAGTCCCAGACCAGACCCCAGAACGCCTCGCGATCCTCGACCGACCACCGATGAAGGTCGGCATAGGTGGGGAAATCAATGCCCGATTTCGCTGCCGCGGCCCTTGTGAAGGCGGTCAGCGGTGCAGCGTCGATCTGATCCTTGGTTGGGGTCCAGAGGGGTACGTCGCTAGCCATCATCGTTCCTCCACGGGCTGCATCGCTTATGCATATTGCGTCGCAACAGAGCAAGATTTTGTTCAGTCCGAGGGCCTGACTGTGCGCAAATGCCATCGCCGGGCCATAAAGACTTGAAATGCCTCAGCCCTAAGTCGTAGTGACGACTGGGAATTACATCCGTCGGGCGATCTTTGTCGGAATGGAAGCATACGGGGCGATATGCCATCATCTTTGATCCGGCGCGGAGTATGGGCGATCGGCGCTGCCGTGATCGTCATCGCGCTGGTCGTGGCCGCGCTGCCGCTTATCGCGTCCACCCGCATCGTGCGCGACCGTATCGCTTGGGAAATGAGCGCATGGAGCGGTTTCAGGGTTACAATCGAGGGCTCGCCACGGATTGAGGTATGGCCGAAATTCCGTGCCATCCTGTCCGACGTAACCCTGTCGCAATGGACGGAAACCGACGCGCCGCCGGTAATCGAGGCCGAACGGGTCGAGATCGACCTTTCCGCCATGGCGGCGATGCGCGGCGATGTGGTGTTTTCGACGGCACGGCTGGTGCGCCCGACAATCAGGGTCCAGCGCATGGCAAACGGCCTGTTCCTGCCCGCGCAGCCGACCGGCGGGCGCATCACGCGCTCCATCGACACGGCTCGCGGCGTGGTCAATGCCGATCCCGCCAAACCCGACCTCGACAAGCTGCCGGCCGACGCCTTCGGCACGGTGGAATTCAGGGACGGCCGCATGGTGGCTTCCGTTGGCGGCAAGGATGACGAAATCCTCAGCAGCCTGAGCGGCCAGGCGAGTTGGGCGGCGATGAACAGCAACGCAACGCTGTCGGCAACCGGAATCTGGCGCGGCGAAAGCATCGCTGTCGACGCCGCCTCGCCAAAGCCGCTTGTGCTGTTCGCGGGGGGTACAGCGCCCCTCACGCTATCCTTCAAGGCGGCTCCAGCCACCTTCTCGTTCGACGGCGTTGCCAGCATGTCCGACAATGCCTATTTCGACGGCCAGGCGAAATTTTCAGCACCGTCGCTGCGGCGTGTGCTGGAATGGTCGCAAGCTGGCATCGCTCCGGGGGCCGCCATTGGCTCCGTTTCCATTTCGAGCAAGGTCTCGGCGTCGGCCGGCCGCGTCAAATTCGAGAACACCGCGATAGCCCTGGACAACAATCCGGGCATGGGCGCGCTGGACTTCTCCTATGGTGAAGCCCGGCCGGTGATCTCGGGCACGCTCGCTTTCGACACGCTTGACCTGCGATCGTTTCTTTCCGCCTTCACGCCGTTGGCGCCGGCCACCGGCATGACGGCGCCTGATGAGGTCGACACCAGCTTCGCCGACCGGGTCAATCTCGACCTTCGCGTGTCTGCCGCGCACGCCACCGCCGGCGCCATCCAGCTTGCCGACGTCGCCGCCACGGCCCAGGTCAAGGACGGGCTTTCGGTCTTCGATATCTCTGATGCATCAGCCTTTGGCGGCAACATCCAGAGCAGCCTTCGTTTCGATCGCAAGCCCGAGGGCACGCAGGTTGAGATCCGGCTTCTGGCGTCTGACATCGATGGTGGCGCTTTCGGAACCGCTGCAGGAATGACGCGGCTGGTGCCGGTCGGCACCGGAACGGTATCCGTCATTCTCAAGGGGCCGGGAAAGGCGTGGGATTCCGTTTTCGAGAACGCCGACGGCTCGGTTTCGGCGACCTTCGGCCCCGGTGCGCTCAGCGCGCTCAATCTTCCGGCGTTTCTCAAGCATACCGAACAGGGCGGCTTCTTCGCGCTTGACGATGTTTCGGACGGCACGCTCCCGATCGACGGGGCCGAGATCAAGGCCACAATCTCGAAAGGCGTGGCAAGGATCGACAAGGCGGAAGCCAATTCGGCCAAGTACAAGCTCTGGCTGTCCGGCATCGCCTCCTATGCCGGCCGCGGGCTGGCCTTGTCGGGCGGCATCATCCAATCGGACCAAACCGCAGCCCAGACCAATACCCAAGGCCCCAACCAGTCGTCCTTCTTCGTCGGCGGGACGTGGAGCACGCCCTTCATCTCTCCGATAAGCCGCGGCGTTTCCGGCGAATAGACCAGCCCGGACGGCTAGTCACCTCCACCGATATCGTGGACATCACCCCCGCTGTGCGGCCCGCTCGTCGCGCTCGCGCTGGACTTCGCGCCGCTTGTTGGCGAGCGATGCAATGATGACACCAACGGCAACAACCGCGATCAGGATCGTGCAGGCGGCGTTGATCTCCGGTGTGACGCCAAGCCGGACCTGGCTGTAGATCTTCATCGGCAATGTGGTGGCGCCCGGGCCGGAGGTGAAGCTGGCGATGACCAGATCGTCCAGCGACAGCGTGAAAGCCAGCATCCAGCCGGAGACGATTGCCGGCAGGATGACCGGCAGCGTGATCTGGAAAAAGGTCTTCACCGGCGGCGCACCGAGGTCCATCGCCGCCTCTTCCAGCGAGCGATCGAAGCTGACCAGACGTGACTGCACCACCACCGCGACAAAGCACATTGTCAGGGTGATATGGGCAAGTGTCACGGTCAGAAAGCCTCGGTCGAGCCCGACGGCAACGAACAGCAGCAGCAGCGACAGGCCAGTGATGACCTCCGGCATGACCAGCGGCGCGAAGACCATGCCGGAAAACAGCAACCGGCCCCTGAAGCGCGTGTAGCGGGTCAAGGTCAGAGCCGCCAATGTGCCGAGCACGGTCGCCACGGTGGCCGAGATGACGCCGACGCGCGCGGTCACCCAGGCGGCGTCCATCAGGCCCTGGTTGTGGAACAGTGAGACATACCATTTGGTAGAGAAGCCGCCCCAGACGGTGACCAGCTTGGACTCGTTGAAGGAGAACACGATGAGCAGCACGATCGGCAGGTAGAGAAAGGCAAAACCAAGCACGATCGAGGTGATGTTGAAGCGGCTCCAGGTCGCGTTCATTTGTCTTGCTCCTGGGCCTTCGCCTGGGCCTGCTGGAAGATCATGATCGGCACGGTCAAGAGCAGCAGCAGGATGACGGCCACCGCCGACGAAACCGGCCAGTCGCGGTTGGCGAAGAACTCGTTCCACAAGGTCTTGCCGATCATCAGCGTCTGCGAGCCACCGAGCAGATCCGGGATGACGAACTCGCCAACGGCAGGAATGAACACCAGGAGGCAGCCGGCGATGACGCCGGGAATAGAGAGCGGAAAAGTGATCTTCCAGAACGCCGCGGTCGGCGGGCATCCGAGATCCTTGGCCGCCTCGACCAGCGAGTAGTCCATCTTTTCCAGCGACGAATAGAGCGGCAGCACCATGAACGGCAGGTAGGAATACACGATGCCGATGAAGATCGCCGTGTAGGTGTTGAGGATGATCAGCGGCTCGTTGATGATGTGCAGCGACAACAGCAACTGGTTGAGCAGGCCCTCGGGCTTGAGGATGCCGATCCAGGCGTAGACGCGGATCAGGAACGACGTCCAGAATGGCAGGATGACCAGCATCAGCAGGGTCGGGCGGATCGTCGCTGGTGCGCGCGCCATGCCATAGGCAATGGGATAGCCGACCAGCAAGGTCAGGATCGTCGAGATGCCGGCGATGATGACGCTGGTGACATAGGCGTTGAAGTAGAGCGCGTCCTGCGTCAGCCAGAGGTAGTTGTCGACGTTGAGGGCACCAAAGCCTCCGAAAAATCCGGGAATGCCGTCCTTGAAGTCGAGAACCGGCGTGTATGGGGGCATGGCTATCGCCGTCTGCGACAGCGAAATCTTGAAAACGATGATGAACGGGACGAGGAAGAAGAATAGCAGCCAGACATAGGGGATGAGGATGACGAGCCGGCTGACGAAGCCGGCGCCCAGACGGGACAGCAAGGGTTTTGCCGCAACCGGTGAAGCGGCTGTGTCGGCGATGGCGATGTTCGACATGATCGCCCCTACCGTGTCAGCACGACGCCGGCATCCGGCCGGAACGATACCCAGGCGCGATCATTCCAGCTCAGCGGATCCTCGGTGATGCGGGCAGCATTCATGGTGCTCGCCCGTACGACCTGACCGTCGTCCAGCCTGACGTGAAAGACGGTCATGTCACCAAGATAGGCGATGTCGTAAACCTCGCCCTCGATGGCG
Organism: Mesorhizobium sp.; assembly: GCA_039916205.1. GTDB lineage: Bacteria > Pseudomonadota > Alphaproteobacteria > Rhizobiales > Rhizobiaceae > Mesorhizobium. The sequence continues at coordinate 10,014 of JBDSLV010000416.1, forward strand.
TTGACCGCCTCGGCCGGCTTCTTTGACGACACCTTGATCTTCTCAGGCCTGATGGCGAAGGTGACGGCCGTGCCGGCGGCGGCACTGCCCG
>JBDSLV010000417.1:0-8452 GCA_039916205.1 Mesorhizobium sp.
GCGGCGGTCTTCACTGCCTTCTGTTCGCGCGGCGTATAGGCGCGCAACGCATGCTGCACCCGGTTGCCGAGCTGGGCCAGAACCGTTTCTGGAACATCCAGCGGGTTTTGCGTGACGAAATAGACGCCGACGCCCTTCGAGCGGATCAGGCGGACAACCTGTTCGACGCGGTCGATCAGCACCTTCGGCGCATCCTCGAACAGGAGATGCGCTTCGTCGAAGAAGAACACCAGCTTCGGCCGGTCGGGATCGCCGACTTCGGGAAGCACCTCGAACAGTTCCGACATCAACCACAAAAGGAAGGTCGCATAGAGCCGGGGATTCATCATAAGCTTGTCGGCGGCAAGCACGCTGATGGCGCCGCGTCCGTCGCGGGTGGTGCGCATGATGTCAGCAATACGCAAAGCGGGCTCGCCGAAGAAATGCGCCGCACCCTGTTGCTCCAGGACCAGCAGCGTGCGCTGGATGGCGCCGACAGACGGCTTTGTCACATTGCCGTAGCGCGAGCCCAATTCATCGGCACGTTCGGCGATGTTGGCCAGCAGCGCCTGCAGATCCTTCATGTCGAGCAGCAGCAGGCCTTCCTCATCCGCCAGACGGAAAGCGATGTTCATAATGCCCTCCTGTGCGTCGGTCAGGTTCATCAGGCGTGACAGCAGCAACGGTCCCATTTCGGACACGGTGGCGCGGATCGGATGGCCTTGTTCGCCGAACAGATCCCAGAAGATCACAGGGAATTCCTGGAAATCGTAGGGGTCGAGTTTGACCTGAGCGGCCCGCTTGACCAGGAAATCCTGCGCTGTGCCCATCATGGCGATGCCGGACAGATCACCCTTGATGTCGGCGCAGAACACCGGCACGCCAGCATTGGAAAAACCCTCGGCCAGGATCTGCAAGGTCACGGTCTTGCCGGTGCCGGTGGCGCCGGTCACCAGGCCGTGCCGATTGCCATACTGCAACAGCAGTTCTTCGGCGCGTTGGTAACTGTCATCGGGCTTGCGGCTGGCGCCGATGAAAATGCTGGTGTCGTCAGCCATATGTGCGGTCTCCGCAAACCAAAAGTGTTGAAAGGCCTCGCCGCAGGTATAGTGACGCGATTTCGCAGCGACAATGGCCGCAGCCCAAAAATGACTTTTTGGAGCTTGCGGTTTCCGACCATGTTTGGCAATCGTTCATGGTTCGCCCCCGCAGGCCGTGCAGTCGAAAGCGCGTCGCATTGCGATATACGGTCGGGGATCATAGACTGGAGCGCTCCAGGCTGATGCGGCCGAACAACGACGAGGAAAACGGATGGGCGCCGGAGCCTTGACCAGGGATGTCGAACCCATGAGCGCCGAGCGCCAGCGATGGCTGGCCTTGGCGGAAAAGGCGTTGGCCGGCGCATCCTTCGAGGAAAAGCTGGTCTCGCATACCGACGACAATATCCGCATCGAACCGCTTTATGATCGTGCCGCGGCCGCCGAACCGATCGTGCGTGCAAACCCCAGGTCGCCCTGGATTGTCAGCCAGCGTATCGACGATCCCGATGTTGACCGGGCCAAGGCTCAGGCTCTGGACGACGTTGCACAGGGCGCCACCGGATTGTCGCTGGTCTTCGAGGGGGCGCCGAACGCATTCGGCTATGGCCTGCCGAGAACCGCGAAGGCGCTTGAAACGGTGCTCGACGGCGTGCCGCTCAACCGCATCCAGATCCGCATCGACGCCCATCCCTGGAGCCGCGCTGTGGCTGACTGGCTCGTGGCGTTCCTTGGCAAGCGCCGCTCTGATCCGGCAAAACTCAATCTCTCCTTCGGCATCGACCCGGCGGCTATCTTCGCTGGAACCGGCAGGCTGCGCATGTCGATCGAGGCGCTGCAGGCATCCATGCCGCAGTCGCTGGCCCACTTCTTCTCGATGGGCGTGCCCGGCGTGCTGCTCGAAGCGGACGGTCGCGTGTTCCACAATGCCGGCGCGACGGAAGCGCAGGAGCTTGGCATCATGCTGGCTTCGGCTGTGTCCTATCTGAGAATGTTCGAAACGGCGCGACAGCCGCTTGTCTACGCCGCCCCCCATATTGGCTTTGCGCTCAGCGTCGATCAGGACCAGTTTCTTTCCATGGCCAAGACGCGAGCGCTGCGCAGGCTGTGGGCCCGAGTGCAGGAAGCTTGTTCGATCCCGACATCGACCGCCAATGTGCACGCCGAAACATCGTTTCGCATGATGGCGGCGATGGACCCCGAGACCAACATCCTGCGCACGACAATCGCCTGCTTCGCGGCGGCGGCCGGCGGCGCCGATTCGATCTCAATCCTCCCGCACACGATCGCGCATGGCTTGCCGGCGGGTTTCGCCCGCCGTGTTGCCCGCAACGCGCAGCTGATCATGGCCAATGAAAGCCATGTCGATCATGTCGCCGATCCCGCCTATGGTTCAGGCGGCGTCGAAGCAATGACCAATGAGCTCTGCGAAGCCGCATGGGCGGAATTCCAGACGATCGAGGCCGAAGGCGGCGTGCTGTCCAGCCTGCAAGAAGGGCGTATCCAAGGCCGCGTTCATGCCGCGGCAGCGCGACGGAAAGCCGCCTATCTGGCTGGCGAGAAGACCATCATCGGCACGACACTCTATCCCTTGAAAAGCGAGCGCCCTGTCGAGACACTATCGGCCGAGCGGCGACCCGCCTTCACTGAGGGCGTGGCGGTGTGCGAGCCACTGTTTCCGGTGCGCATCGACCAATCGATCGGAGCCGTATCTTGATCCCTGACTTCAACCAGATCGGATGGGCGCCGCCGCGCCGTGTACCGGTCGAGGTCAAAGGCCAGCGGCTTACGCCGGAAGGCCTTTCCGTCAAGCATCTTTACAATCAGGGCGATCTCAAGGGCCTGCCGCACCTCGACACCTATCCAGGCGTGCCGCCCTTCGTGCGCGGCCCTTACCCAACCATGTATGTCCAGCAACCCTGGACGATCCGGCAATATGCCGGCTTCTCGACGGCGGAGGAATCCAACGCCTTCTACCGACGCAATCTTGCCGCCGGCCAGAAAGGCCTGTCGGTTGCGTTCGATCTTGCTACCCATCGCGGCTATGACAGCGACCATCCGCGCGTCGCCAGCGATGTCGGCATGGCGGGTGTCGCCATCGATTCCATCCTCGACATGCGCCAACTGTTCGACGGCATTCCTCTCGGCGACATGACGGTGTCGATGACCATGAATGGCGCTGTGCTGCCAATCATGGCGCTCTATATCGTGGCCGCCGAAGAACAGGGCGTTGCGCCGAAGGACCTCGCAGGAACCATTCAGAACGACATTCTGAAGGAGTTCATGGTTCGCAACACCTATATCTACCCACCGAAGCCATCGATGCGGATCGTGTCGGATATCTTCTCCTATACGTCACGGCACATGCCGAAGTTCAATTCGATATCGATCTCCGGCTACCATATGCAGGAAGCCGGTGCGACTGCCGACCTCGAACTCGCCTACACCATCGCCGACGGCATCGAATATGCCCGCGCCGGCGTCGCGGCCGGCCTCGATATCGACCGCTTCGCGCCGCGTCTTTCGTTCTTCTGGGCGATCGGCATGAATTTCTTCATGGAAGTCGCCAAGCTCCGGGCCGCCCGCCTGTTGTGGGCAAGCTTGATGAAGAAGAATTTTTCGCCCAGGGACGAGCGCTCGCTGTCGCTGCGTACTCATTGCCAGACGTCAGGCTGGTCGCTGACCGCGCAGGACCCCTTCAACAACATCATCCGCACCATGATCGAGGCGATGGCGGCGACGCAGGGCCACACCCAGTCGCTGCACACCAATTCCTTCGACGAGGCGATGGCGCTGCCGACCGACCATTCGGCCCGCATCGCCCGCAACACGCAGCTCATCTTGCAGAAAGAGTCCGGCACGACGCGCATCATCGATCCGTGGGGTGGTTCCGCCTATCTCGAACGGCTGACACACGATCTGGCGGCGCGGGCGCTTGCCCATATCGAGGAGGTCGAGAGCCTGGGCGGCATGGCCGCAGCGACCGAAAAGGGCATCCCCAAGCTGCGCATCGAGGAGGCCGCCGCGCGCACCCAGGCGCGCATCGATTCCGGCGAGCAGATGCTGGTCGGCGTCAACGCACACCGGCCCGAGACGGATATCAAGGTCGATGTGCTGAAGATCGACAATGCCGAGGTCCGGGCGCGGCAATTGTCGAAGCTGCAGAGACTGAAGGGCACACGTGACGTAGCCGCCGCCGAGAGCGCGCTCAACGCTCTGTCGCGCGCCGCCGAAAGCGGCGAGAACCTTCTGGAGTTCGCGATCCGCGCGGCGCGCGCCAATGCCACGGTCGGCGAGATTTCGCTGGCGCTGGAAAAGATCTTTGGACGCCATGTCGCCACCGTGCAGACAATTTCCGGCGTCTATCGCAACGCGCTTGGTGAGAGCCCGGTGGTCGATCGGCTGCAGGAAAAGATCGAGGCGTTCGAAAAGCAATCCGGCGGCAAGCCACGCATCCTGGTCGCCAAGATGGGACAGGACGGACACGACCGTGGCCAGAAGGTGATTGCCACCGCCTTTGCCGATCTCGGTTTCGACGTGACCGTCGGCGCGATGTTCCAGACGCCGGAAGAGATCGCCAGGCTCGCGGTCGAGCATGATGTCCATATCATCGGCGCGTCGTCCCTGGCGGCGGGGCACCTGACGCTCATCCCCGAGTTGCGCGACGCGCTGAAGAAGCTCGGCCGCGGCGATATGGTGATCGTCGCCGGCGGGGTTATTCCGCCGCAGGACTATGAGGCTGTCTTGCAGGCCGGTGCCGCAGAGATATTCCCGCCAGGCACAGTCATCCCGGAAGCAGCCGACCGGTTGATGGATCGGCTGTTGGCGGCTTAAGTTATAATATCCGTTGCAACAGCCAGTAGCGTGAGTTATAATCGGCGTTGCAACAGGATATTCGCTATGAACACCACCATCCGCAAGATCGGCAATTCCGAAGGCCTGATCCTGCCGAAGGAGTTACTCGATAGACTGAACCTGAAGGCGGGCGACAATGTGGTCGTTGTTCAGGAAGGTCAGGAGCTTCGCCTGCGCCGCCTTGAGGACTCTGCCGAAGAGTTCGAACGCAAGATGAAGATCGCACGCGAGCGAATGAAGAAATACGAGGTTGCCTACCGCGCGCTCGCAAAATGACCGAACATCATTCGCGGGAATTCGTGGAGGCGCTCCACGCCGAACAGTTGCGCCTGCATGGCGGCGCGCCAGGCATCCGCGACGAAGGGATGCTAGAGTCGGCGCTCTATCGCCCTCAACAGCGCGAGATTTATGGCGAGCCGGATTTGAGTGAACTGGCGGCAGCGTATCTGTTCGGCATCGCCAAGAACCATCCCTTCATCGACGGCAACAAACGCACCGCTTTTGCAGCCGCCGATCTGTTTCTATATTTCAACGGGTTGAGCATCGAAGCAGACCAGCAGGATGTCATCCAGTTGGTGCTGATGGTCGCCGCCGGCGAGATCGATGAGGCGGGTGCGGCATCGTTCTTTCGCGACCATGTCGTCAAGATCGAGGCTTGAATACTGGCGGCAGCCTACCCGCCAGTGCTCAGCTTGACTATTTCCCATTCCTTGCCGTTGACGCTCGCCACATTACCAACCTTCTTGCCGAACAAGGCGACGGCCATCGGCGAGACATGGGAAATGCTTCCTTTGGCAGGATCGGCCTCGTCCTCGCCGACGATCTTCCAATGCACCTTGCGGCCGTCATCGCCTTCGAGCGTCACACCCATGCCGAAGCGGACAAGGTCGCTGTCTGGCTCCGGGATGGAAAGCTCGGCGTTCTCGCGCCGCGCGGTCCAGTAGCGCAGGTCGCGTGAAAACACCGCGATGCGTTCGCGGTCGGCCTTCTTCTCGGCCTTGGCCAGTTCATCGCGCAGGCCGCCCAACTCAGCCTCGATCTGCGCCAAGCCATGCTCGGTCACCAGGTTGCGATGCGTGCTGACCGGCCGCTCGCCGATGCCGGCGATGGCGTTTTCGCTGTCTTCTTCGCGGGTAAAAGCTCTGCTCATTCTCTGAATTTAGGCGCGGTGGCCCGACTTCACAAGCCATGGCTTGTGAAGGGACGAGATGCTCAGGCTTGGCATGATCCCTGCTGGGTGATTGAGTAAATGCCAGGAATCTGTGCCGATGTTGAACAGACGAACGCTGCTTAAAGGAACCGCAGGCTTTGCGGTCATCGGCCTTGCGCTCGGCAAGGCAGCCGCCGTCAGTCTGCCCGGCATCGAGAAAGCCTCCATGCGCGGCTCGATCAACGCCACGGAGCTTGGCGTACAGCCAGGCACTTTCGACGACCAGAGCAAGGCCTTCGCCAAGCTGCTGCGGGATGCCAACGACCGCGACATGCCAGTGTTTTTGCCGCCCGGCACCTATGTCGTGTCCAACCTGTCGCTACCTGCCCGCGTGCGGCTGTCCGGCGTGCCGGGCGCATCTCGGATCGTCTATGGTGGCGATGGCCATCTGCTGATGGCCGAACAGGCTGATCATATCGAACTCAGCGGGCTGGTGTTCGATGGTTCGAATCGCTCGATGGGCGATTACGCGCAAGGCCTGCTCGATCTGCGCCGCGTTGGCCATCTCGTCGTCGACAATTGCCAGATCACCGGCAGCGGCAAGAACGGGCTGGCACTCGAACATGTTTCGGGCCGGGTCGAGCGCTCCGATATCTCAGGCGCGGCCGATGCCGGGATCTATTCAGTCGAGGCTAGCGGATTGGCAATCACGGGCAACACCGTGTCCGACTGCGCCAATGGCGGCATCCTAGTGCATCGCTGGCAGGTGGCGGAGGACGGCACGATGGTCACCGGCAATCGCGTCGAACGTATCCAGGCGCGCAGCGGCGGGACCGGCCAGAACGGCAACGGCATCAATGCGTTCCGTGCCGGCAATGTCGTCATCTCCGGCAACATCGTCGCGGATTGTGCGTTTTCGGCAATCCGCGCCAACAGCGCCAGCAACTTGCAGATCACCGGCAACACCTGCTCGCGGTCGGGTGAGACGGCGGTCTATTCCGAGTTTTCGTTCGAGGGCGCCATCATCGGCAACAACATTGTCGATGGCGCCGCCAACGGCATCTCGATCGTCAATTTCAACGAAGGCGGCCGCATCGGTGTCTGCTCCGGCAACATCGTGCGCAATCTCTCGACCACCGGTCCCTATCCGCCCGACTCTCCAGGGTTTGGCGTTGGCATCAGTGTCGAGGCCGATACCACCGTTTCCGGGAACGTTGTCGAGAACGCACCGCTCTATGGGATGCAGATCGGCTGGGGACCGTTCCTGCGCAATGTCGTCGCGACGGGCAACATCATCCGCAAGGCTGGAACGGGCATTGTCGTGTCCGTGGTCGAAGGGGCCGGCACCGCGGTCATTTCCGACAATGTCATCGATGGCGCTCGAAACGGCGCTGTCATCGGCCAACGCTGGGCCGAGCGGGCCACTGGCGACCTCACGTCGTCAGCCAGTACCGGCTACGCGCACCTGACCGTCGAGCGCAATCACGTCAGTTAAGCTAAGCTTTCAGCTCAACGCAGCGGTTGGCCGGAGCGCACCGACCTTGGCGCCGACCCGGCTTTCAATCGGAGCGCTGGCAAGGTCGTTCAGCTTCGCCGCCAGGGCCTCATCGACATGCAGCAGTTTGGCAAGGACGGCGGCAATCATGGCTTCGCCGGCCCTGCCGGCGCCATCGTCGCATTTGAGCGAGATACCCAGCCCAAGTTCGGGCACTGCCGCGCAGTAGGCACCTTCGGCACCGCCTTTCGCGAAAATCCGCCCGGGTGCGGCTTCCATCAAGGCAACATCGGCGCGGCCGGTGCCGGCGACGAAGAACGGTTCGGCCATACAGGCCGAAAACAGCCGCTTGGCGGCCTTGGCGCGCTCTGGACCGAAACCTCTTGCCGTTGCCATGCGGGCAAAGCCGAGGGCGAAACTCTTGAGCGGCACGGCGTAGGTCGGGATCGAGCAGCCATCGGTCGCGCGCTCATCGGCCCCGTGTGCGGCGCCCGTCACCGATTGCATGGCGTCGCGCACCATCTCCTGCAGGGCGTGGCCAGCCTTGACATACCCTTGGTGCGCAATGCCGGCGTGTACGCAGGTACAGAGAAACCCTGAGTGCTTGCCCGAGCAATTGTTGTGCAGCGCGTTCGGTGTGCCACCGGCACGGGCGAGCGCAATCTCGGCGTCACGGTTCGATGGCCAGTGCGTGCCGCATTCCAGCGCATCCCCGTCCAGTCCGGCCTTGGCCAACATGGCTCGCGCCAGCTCGACATGTGCGGGTTCGCCTGAATGAGACGCGCAGGCGAGTGCGAGTTCGCGGTTGCCGAAACCGTAGGCATCGGCGGCGCCGCTTTCCACCAGCGGCAGTGCCTGGATTGCCTTGACGGCGGAGCGCGGGAACACCGGTCGCGACGTATCTCCGATCTCCAGAACCGATTTGCCGTCGGCATC
>JBDSLV010000418.1:0-5482 GCA_039916205.1 Mesorhizobium sp.
CGGCCGCCCGCGAGGACCTGTCCAGCGTTGTGATCATCGTGGTCGCCAAGACCCCTGCTCCCGTTTGCAGAAAAGGAAACGGAGGAGGCACCAACGCCCCCTCCGCGAAAATGATCTGATTATTGGACGCGGCCGTATTTCTTGAAGGTCGCGTTCCAGTCGCCAGCCAATGCGTCCAGCGTTTCCTTGGCGGTGCCACTGCCACCGATCATGTAGGGATAGATGCGCTGGTTGAGCTGCTGCAGCAGTTCGGCATATTCGGGCACCGCCCAGAAGTCCTTCACCTTGAACATGGTCTCGTAGAAGGCCTTGTTGTAGGGCGTGGCGTTCTGGAATTCAGCCGACTTGAGCACGGCCTGGCTGCAGGTGTAGCCGCCAAGGGCCGCCCACTTCTTCTGGGTGTCGTCCTTGATGAACCATTCCAGGAACTTCATCGCCTCTTCCTGCTTTTGCGAGTAGGAGACGACTGAAATGCCTTGCCCGCCAAGTGCCGCGAACTGGTCGCCGCCCGGGCCAGCCGGATTGGCGAAGAAGCCGGTGTTCTTGGCATTCGGGTTCGACGCCGGGTTGATCAGCGACGGGAAGAACGCGAAGAAGTTCATGCTCATCGCGGCCAGGTTTTCGGTGATCGCCTGGTTGTCCTCGACGAAGAAGGTCTTGGCCCAGCCCGGCGGCGTGAACTTGTAGAGATCCTTGTAGGCGTCGAGTGCCGCTACCGCCTTGTCGGAATTGATGTGGCCGTCGACCTTGTAGGTCGAGTAGTCACCCAGTTCGCCACCGTAGGAGAACAGCGCGTTCTCGAAGCCCATCGCCATCGCGTCATAGGAATTGTCGGTGTAGATCGCAATGCCGTACCGCTTCTGGTCGGGCCTGTAGAAGAATTCGGCGATGTCGCGCAACGCCTTGAAATCCTTCGGCACGTCGAGTTCGTAGCCATACTTGGCCTTGAAGGCTTCCTTCTCCTTGGGGTCCTCGAACCAGTCCTTGCGATAGGACCAGCCGACGGCATCGCCTTCGAGCGGGATAGCCCAGTATTTGCCGCTGTTGCCGGGATATTCGGCGTAGTATTTCACTGTCGCCGGCGCCATGACATTGCCGAGATCATGCTTTTTGAAGAAGTCGGTGAGGTCGACATAGTGGCCGCCGGTCGAGCCGGCACCAAGCCATTGCGAGTCGCCGACGACCAGGTCATAGGCGTCGCCATGGGCGTTGAACTCGGTGAAGGCCTTGGTCTGGAAGTCCGACCAGGGTGTGGTTTCCACCGTGATCTTGACGCCGGTTTCCTTCTCGTACTCGTTGCCGAGTTCCTGCAAATAGTTGGCCGGATCCCATTCCGCCCAGAAGATGGTGAGCGATTTTTCCTGCGCGTAGACAGACGTTCCGCAGGCGAGCGTTAAGCCGATACCAGCAAGCACGCTGGTCACTAACTTGCGCATAATGATTTCCTCCCTTGTGCGCATTCTACCGTATCAAGCGAGCCGGCAACGGGGCCGGCCCGGGTAGTTCCTCCCGAGATCGCACCTTTCCGGTTCCGGGCCTCCTCGCCCTGCCGGAAAATGGATCGCAGCCCTCACGTTCGATCCGTTTTTCTTTTCTAATCTGGTATTACCAATTACACATGCGCGTCAAGCTCTTTCTTGGAGGCTCGCGGCGGTCAAAGCAATCGGATCTTAGCGATATCCGTCTGTTTTCGCACGATTTTCCTACTCAGCGATACACAGAGGCGTTGCCTAAGCATCCACACTCCGCCCAATATAGGCAATCGATGTGCAAATCTGGTCGAACCAGATTGGCGCTATTTCGCAATCTTCGTTGGCTCCGCCACCTCGGTTGCGATGATCGACTCAGCCACCGCCGCCCGCACCAGGGCGCCTGCCGCCCATTGCGCCACGGATCGCGTTTCGCGGCTGTCCAATCCCCAGATATCCTTCAGCACGACCAGCACTTCGACACCGAAGATCAGCGACAGTGCCTGCGCCAGCCGCTTGAAGTCCTTCGGCGGCAATTGCCCTTTGAGCGGCGCGATCGCGTCCTTCAGCAATTCGATGCGATGCCCACGCGTGAAGGCAGGCTCGCCACCCAGTGTACCGGCCTGACGCCGCGCCCACTGATCGAGCGTCAGTTTCAGCGCGGCCTTGAATGTCGCCTCGAACGCCTCGATGCGCGGCATGGCCGTATCGAACAGTTCGGCGACACGGCGCTCGGGGTCAGTGGAGGTGGATTTCCAGGTGAGTATGGGGCCCAGCCCCTCATCGACCACAGCCTGCACCAATGCCGCCTGGCTCGGAAAGTAACGATAGGCGGTCGCGCGGGAGACCTCCGCCGCTTCCGCGACCTCGCTGACCGACGGCGTCGCACCAGCCTGCATCAGCCGCGTCGCCGTCTCCAGCATCAGCCGCCTGGTGCGGGCACGCGGCCCACGCTCGGCAACCGGGTTGCCTTGCTGATCGGCGTCGCCACCAGTCGAGGCTTGTTGACGTGAGACATCCATGCCAATACGATACGCGCGTCTCAAAAAATTGCAATGGCCATCGAACGGCCTGACGAGGACGGCGAGCGAAACACCAGGCACGCCACGGAACGGGAGCCGCTATGAAACGCATCTATGTGGCTGGCACCGCCGACACCAAGGGCGAGGAGCTGGCTTTCCTGGCCGACGCGATCAGGGCTGCCGGCGCCACTGTTGCCCGCGTCGACGTCGGAACGCGCAGCGCCACCATACCGGTCGACATCTCCGCCAGCGAGGTTGCCGCCCATCATCCTGGTGGTAGCAGCGCCGTACTGGGCAGCAGTGATCGCGGTACCTCGGTCGCGGCGATGGCCGAGGCCTTTGCCCGCTTTGTCCAGTCCAGGGACGATATTGCCGCCATCATCGGCATTGGCGGCGGCGGCGGCACCTCGATCGTCACTTCGGGCATGCGCACACTGCCGCTCGGCCTGCCGAAGATCATGATCTCGACGCTCGCCTCTGGTGACACGGCGCCCTACGTCGATGTCTCGGACATCATCATGATGCCATCGGTAACCGACATGGCCGGGTTGAACCGGCTTTCCCGGGCCGTGCTCCACAACGCCGCCCAGGCAATATCAGGCATGGCGGCGAAGCCGGCACCGGCGCCTGATGGCAAGGCAGCGATCGGCCTCACCATGTTCGGCGTCACCACGGCTTGCGTGACCGATATCGCCGATCAGCTTCGCTCGACCTATGATTGTCTGGTCTTCCATGCCACCGGTACCGGCGGCCGCGCCATGGAAAAACTGGCCGACAGCGGCCTGCTGGCTGGCGTCCTCGACATCACCACCACGGAAGTCTGCGACCTGCTGTTTGGCGGCGTGCTGCCCGCGACCGAAGACCGTTTCGGTGCCATCGCGCGCACCCGCTTGCCCTATGTCGGCTCGGTTGGCGCTCTCGACATGGTCAATTTCTGGGCGCCGGCAACGGTCCCGGAAAGATACCGCGGACGGTTGTTCTACGAACACAATTCGAACGTCACGCTGATGCGCACCACCCCTGCCGAGAACCGCAGGATCGGTGCATGGATCGGCGAAAAGCTGAGCCGCTGCGAGGGCCCGGTGCATATTCTCATTCCTGAAAAGGGCGTCTCGGCGCTGGACATCGAAGGCAGCGCGTTCTTCGATCCGGAAGCTGATCAAGCGCTGTTCGATGCCCTCGAGCGCACCATCAAGCCAAGCGCCACGCGCCACATCACGCGCCTGCCGCTGCACATCAACGATCCCGAATTCGCCAAAGCCGCGGTGACGGCCTTTCTCGATATCGCCAGACAGTGAGAGACGAACCATGGCCGCCATACCACGCAAGGACATTTTGAAGAAATTCCGGGGCATGATCGGCAAGGGCGTGCCGATCGTCGGCGGCGGCGCCGGCACCGGCCTGTCGGCAAAGGCCGAGGAGGCAGGCGGCATCGACCTCATCATCATCTACAATTCCGGCCGCTACCGCATGGCTGGCCGTGGCTCGGCCGCAGGCCTGCTCGCCTATGGCAACGCCAACGAGATCGTCAAGGAAATGGCCTACGAGGTGTTGCCGGTGGTCAAGAAGACGCCGGTACTGGCCGGCGTCAACGGCACTGATCCCTTCGTCATCATGCCGCTGCTTCTGGCCGAATTGAAAACGATGGGCTTTTCCGGCGTGCAGAATTTTCCGACCATTGGCCTGTTCGACGGCAAGATGCGGCAGAGTTTCGAGGAGACCGGCATGGGCTTTGGTCTCGAGGTCGACATGATCGCCGAGGCGCACAAGCTCGATCTCCTGACCACGCCCTACGTCTTCAACCCCGAAGAGGCGCGCGCCATGACCAAAGCCGGTGCCGACATCATCGTCGCTCATATGGGCGTGACGACAGGCGGTTCCATCGGCGCCACTTCGGCAAAGTCGCTCGACGACTGCGTGGTCGAGATTGACGCTATCGCCAATGCCGCGCGTTCGGTACGCAAGGATGTCATCCTGCTTTGCCATGGCGGGCCGATCTCGATGCCGGACGACGCCCGCTACATTCTCGACCGCTGCAAGGGCCTGCATGGTTTCTATGGCGCAAGCTCGATGGAGCGGTTGCCGGCGGAAGCCGCGATCGCCAAACAGACCGCGGATTTCAAGTCTGTCACGCTCGATGGCCAAACGAAGAAAAAGAAGGGATGAGAGAGATGACCGACAAGAGCAAGGTGTTTGTCTACCCAAAGGACGTCAGCGCTTTCGGCTTCGACTGGGGCAAGCTGTCGCTGACCGTAGCGCCCGAAGTGAACGGCGCGACGCGCTTTTCCGGCGGCGTCGTCGACCTGCCCTCGGGCAAAGGCCATACACGCCACAATCATCCCGGCGCGGAGGAAATCATCTTCGTCATTTCAGGCCATGGCGAGCAGATGGTTGAGGACGACAAGGGCAACGCTGTTGTCGAAAAAGTCGGTCCCGGCTGCACCATCTACGTGCCGGAAAGCCGTTTTCACTCGACGCTGAACACCGGTGACGGTCCGATGCAGCTGTTCGTCGTCTATTCGCCGGCCGGACCGGAGCTTGGGCTGCGCGAACTGCCGGATTTCAGGCTGATCCCGCCGGGCGGCAAGTAGCGCGCGACTGTCTGGCTGGGTCCGCGCTGCTTCGCAGCGCCCCAGCGTTCGCCGGCCTTCCATCGTGCTACTGGCACGATGAATTCGCTTCGCGAACCGGCGGCTCACCCACCCCTGTTCCAGCCCCTGCCCCGATCACCGAACATCACATAACCAGTCTCGGTGATCGCCAGCGTGTCTTCCAGCTTGATGAAGCCCCGCGTTGGGTGAAGCATGGTCGTCTCGACCGAGATGACCATGTTCTTCTCCAGCGGCCTGGCCGCATCGGTGCCTTCATAGGCGACCGGATGATTGGTCATCAGGAACGGCACTTCATGCGTGATCAGCCCCATGCCGTGGGCGAAGAAATCGGTGTAGGGCACAACCTTCGATGCCTTCAGCACGCCCTCCGCATAGGAGA
>JBDSLV010000419.1:0-6898 GCA_039916205.1 Mesorhizobium sp.
GCGGCCAGCGGCTTGGGCGTCTCGATGCTCTGCCTGTCAGCCGTCGCCTTCTTGTCGGGCGCCACCGAAACGCAGCCTCGCCCGGCTGCCTTGGCGGCGTAGCAGGCAGCGTCGGCCTGGGCGATGATCTCGTCGACCTCCCCGCAATCGGGGCGGATTGGAGCGAGGCCAATACTGGCGCCAATCGAATGCGGCCGACCGTCCCAGGTGAATCCCAGGCCGAGGATCGCATCGATAACAGACCGCGCGGCGATCTTGGCACCGGTGGCCGAACCAGACTTCAGGACAACCGCGAATTCGTCGCCGCCCAGCCGCGCGACAATGTCCTCCGGACCGAGAACGTTGCGGATGGTCTCCGCAACCTGTTTCAGCAAGGCATCGCCCGCGGCGTGACCGCCAGTGTCGTTGACCAGTTTGAAGTGGTCGAGGTCGATGAACATGAACTGATGCTCCGCGCCCCCGGCCAGCGCGGTGACGTCAGGCTTGCGGACCTGGTCGACCAGTTCCTCCATGGCGCGGATGAAGCTTGAGCGATTGGCAAGTCCGGTCAACGGATCGTGGGCGGCGGCATAGGCCAGTTGGCGCTGCAGCGCACGTGCATCGGTGAAGTCCTGGAAGACGATGACCAACCCGCAGAATTCGTTGCGTTCATTGATGATCGGCGAGACGACCTGACGGATGCTGCAGCGCGTATCGTCACGCCGGACAAGCACCGCGCGGCTGTTCTGATCAGCAGGGGCCTTGCTGCCAGCCGACGGCCGCGCCACGCCAATCCTCTGCCCGGTTTCCTCGTCGACCGCCCAGTAGACATGGCCAAGTGTCTTGCCGAGGGCGTCGTCGGCGTCAATGCCGGTCAGTTTTTCCGCGATCGGGTTCATGAAGGTCACGCGGTTGGCGGCATCCGTGCAGATGACGGCATCGCCGATCGATTGCAGCGTTACCCTCAGCCGCTCCTTCTCATCGGCCAGCAACGCCGCCGAGATCATGAGGCGCTCTTCGGACTGCTTGCGCTGGGTGATGTCGGTGAGGCTGCCGATGGCCCTGATCAACCGGCCTTCCGCATCACGCTCGATGGCCTTGCCGCGATCGAGAATCCAGATCCAGCGGCCATCCTTGTGCCGCATCCTGAATTCGGCTTCGAAGAACGGCGTCGCGCCATCGAGATGAGCCCGATCGGCGTCGGCGACAGTCTGGCGATCGTCGGGATGGATCATCGTCAGCCAGTGGTCGGGGTCACCGTCAAGCTCGCCCTCGGCATAGCCGAGCATGTTCGCCCAGGTTGTGGAGTAGGTCGTGCCGCCTCGACGCAGATTCAGATCCCACACGCCTTGGCCGGCGCCGGCCAGGGCAAAATTCCAGCGCGTTTCCACTTCGGCGATGCGCGCTTCGGATTGCTTGCGTGCGTCGATATCCTCAACCTGCGAGACGAGATAGAGCGGACGGCCGCTGTCTTCGTCGCGGATGACGGAACCGGCAAGCTGGGTCCAGACGGGCGTTCCGTCCTTCTTGAGGTAGCGTTTTTCGAAGCGAAACGAGTCGACCTTGCCCTCTTTCAAACCCGCCATCGTTTCACGTCCGATCTGCAGGTCGTCGGGATGGGTCAACTGAAAGAAGGTCAGCGCCTCGATCTCCTCCCTGGTATAGCCGAGCATGGCGGCGAAGGCCGGGTTGGTCTGCAGGATACGCCCGTCGAGGCCGACGATGGCGACGCCGATCGCCGAATCCTCCATCGCGCGGCGGAAGCGCTGTTCG
Source organism: Mesorhizobium sp. (assembly GCA_039916205.1). Taxonomy (GTDB): domain Bacteria; phylum Pseudomonadota; class Alphaproteobacteria; order Rhizobiales; family Rhizobiaceae; genus Mesorhizobium. Next base: position 1,753 of record JBDSLV010000419.1, read on the forward strand.
CTCTCGGCGATCTGACGGCGATCCTCGGTGATGCGGCGGATGAACAGTGCTGCCAGGAGGAAGGCGCCAGCCGCCACCGCGACCGATATCTGCAAACAGAGCTTGAGGGCCTCGGCACTGACATCCAGGAACGACAAAAGGATCGACGCGGAGGCCGCGCTGAGACTGAGCGCGAGCAACACAAAACCTGCGTGCCTGTGAGACCTCCGGCTGGTCAATCCCGTCCACGTCACGATACGTGCCACCCCCGTGTGCAATCGCTTATCGCTACAACCCTGACGGATCGATTTTAAGGAAAGGTTGCATTGGGGGTGCCGGCGGCGGCGCTGTGCGGCAAACAATTGCCGGCATGATTAAGGATCCGTATTGATCCCCAGCGTTGGACTACCAGCGCACGAAAAGCCGGCCACCAAGCGCACCAAGCCCGGCGAGTGCCGCAATCGCGATCGTGTACCAGGTGGCGACGAAAAGCGGCGAATCGTCAAAGCAGTGCGCGGCATAGAAGGTCGCCGCCAGACCGCCGGCGAGCAGCCCCGCGACCGCACCGGCAAGCACCGGCCGTGTCGGTGCGCCGTAGCGCAGCATCCACAGAAAGACCGCAAGCGGACCAATGCCGATCAGCGGGATGAACGCCATGCAGATCATCATGTTGGTGCCGACCATCTTCGTACCCCAGTCGGCCGAGGGCACGGCGAAGAGTTCAAGAACCACCGCCACGATCACCAGCAGCGGCGCGGCGATCATTCCCGCCATCGCCCTGCCGGTCGAGGCGCCAGGCGTCGACAAGGCACGGATCAAGGCGAAGGCGCTGACGGCAAGCACGAGCGTGAACAGGAACTTGGCGAGGAAGCGCATTGTGTGCGCGGCTGCCATGAAATCGGGCCGTGGACCGATTGTCATCATGAAGACAATGGCGGCAATCACAGCGGCCGCACCGGCGGCTATCCACCAGGCCGACTGCAGCGGCATCGCCTTGCTGCGGGTATCGGCGTCCAGCGCCTTGATGAGATCGTCGGTCCTCATGTCATTCCCGCCCGAATCGCCCCTGCCCGAATCGCTTGGCTATCGCGGCAAGCCCGCGATGCAGCGATACCCGCACCGCTGTCTCGGTGATGCCGAACTTCGCCGCCGTCTCGCCGATGGACCGGCCTTCCACCGACACCGCCGAAACCACCGAACGCTGTGATGGCGAGAGGCCATCCAGTGCCCGGTTGATGTCGCGCTCGCTCACGGTCTCGTTCTCCGGTTCGGCATAGGTCTCGGCGATATCGTCGACATCGATCTCGATGCGTCGCCCGCGCCGCCGGAACGCATCGATCAGCTTGAAGCGCGCGATCGCGTAGATCCACGGCAACACCGGCGCATCCTGGCGCCAGGTGTGTCGTTTCACATGAATGGCTAGCAAAGTTTCCTGCACGACATCCTCGGGATCGACCCCGCCCTGCACGATCTTGCGCCGGACGAAACCGCGAACCAGCGCGGCAATCCGGTGCAGAAAGTCGGCGTAAGCCCTTTCATCTCCCGCGATCGCGGCCCGCATCAGCCGGGAAAGTTCGGCCTCATCCTTGCCGGTCACAAGAGTTCACTCCCCGATGTTCGCGCCTCGGCGCTGATTTGTTACGTGGCCGGCGAAATAATGTCCAAGCCAAAGTATGGGAAAATTGCCGAAAGTTTGTCCGTGGATATCAAAACGCCTTCACGCGAAATTGTCCTCCCTGCGCACGCCTCACGCCGTGGTTGTCAATTTGAAGCAGCCAGCCAATCTTGACTATAGCGATCAGGTATTGATAGGTGCAGCCGTGCCAAAATCGAACCGACCCGAGATCGAGGACCACTTCATGAAATACGCGCTTTCCACCCTCGCCGGCGCCGCTGCGCTGGCCATCAGCCTGATCGCCGGCCCGGCGATGGCAGAGGACGCCGGCATTGTCGTTTACAATGCCCAGCACGAAAGTCTGACCAAGGCGTGGGCTGAAGGCTTCACCAAGGAAACCGGAATCAAAGTCACCGTGCGCAACGGTGGCGACAGTGATTTCTCCAACCAGATCGTCGCCGAAGGCGCGGCCTCCCCGGCCGATGTCTTCCTGACCGAAAACTCTCCGGCGATGGTGCTGGTTGAGGCTGCGGGCCTGTTCGCGCCGGTCGACGCCGAGACGCAGTCACAGGTTCCGCAGGATTATCAGCCGGCCAGCGGCAAATGGGTCGGCGTCGCCGCGCGCAGCACGGTCTTTGCCTACAACAAGACCAAGCTGACCGCCGACCAGTTGCCGAAGTCGATGCTGGACCTGGCGGATCCGAGCTGGAAGGGCCGCTGGGCCGCCTCGCCTTCGGGCGCCGATTTCCAGGCGATCGTCAGCGCATTGCTGCAGCTCAACGGCGAAGCAGCGACAGCCGAGTGGCTGAAGGCGATGAAGACGAATTTCACCGCCTACAAGGGCAACAGCACCGTGATGAAGGCGGTCAATGCCGGCGAGATCGAAGGCGGCGTGATCTACCACTATTACTATTTCGGCGATCAGGCCAAGACCGGCGAAAACAGCAAGAATGTTGAGCTGCATTATTTCAAGAACCAGGATCCGGGCGCTTTCGTCTCGATTTCCGGCGGTGGCGTGCTGGCTTCAAGCAAGCATCCGAAGGAAGCGCAGGCCTTCCTGAAATGGGTTACCGGCAAGGGTGGACAGGAGATCCTGAAGTCAGGCGATTCCTTCGAATACGCGGTCGGCAAGGGTGCCGAGTCCAACCCGAAGCTGGTGCCCCTGGCTGACCTGCAGGCGCCGAAGGTCGATGCGACAACGCTGAACTCCAAGAAGGTCACCGATCTCATGACGGCAGCCGGCTTGCTTTAGTCCGCACAGGTCCTAAAAGGGCAAACGACTGCGCTCCTGCGAGAATTCGCTTTCCGCGGGGGCGCTCTGTTTTCGAGATGGCATTTGTCCATGACTGCACACTGCGTTTTTGATCGCATCCACGGTCCTTCGATTGCCGGCATTGGCCGGCAATGGCGCGGCGTCTGAATTGATGCCTTCCGCAACTGACATCATTCATCCACGCCTGCCTGCCCGGGTGGTCCGAAAGAGACATCGGCGAGCAACATCATGGATAGTCGCCGCCGCGGTCTTCGTTTCGCTGCTTGCGCTTGTGCCGCTTGCCTTCATCATCTGGGTCGCGGTGCGGACCGGTTGGGATACCGTTTCAGCGCTGGTCTTCCGCGCTCGCGTCGGCGAACTGCTGGTCAACACCGTGATGCTGGTCGGGCTGTCGGTGCCGATCGCAATCGTGCTGTCGGTGGCACTGGCCTGGCTGACCGAGCGCACCGACTTGCCCGGCGCCCGGCTCTGGGCCTGGCTGGCTGTGGCGCCACTCGCTATTCCGGCTTTCGTTCACAGCTACGCCTGGATCACCTTGGTGCCTGGACTGCACGGCCTCTGGGCCGGCGTGCTGGTGTCCGTCATCGCCTATTTCCCGTTCCTCTACCTGCCGGTATCGGCGGCGCTGCGCCGCCTCGACCCCGCACTTGAGGACGCAGCGGCAGCCCTCGGTCTCGGGCCACGGCGGGTGTTCTGGCGTGTCGTGCTGCCGCAATTGCGGCTTGCCATCTGCGGCGGCTCGCTGCTGGTCGGCCTGCATCTCCTGGCCGAGTACGGCCTCTACGTCTTCATCCGCTTCGACACTTTCACCACGGCGATCGTTGACCAGTTCCAATCGACCTTCAACGGACCTGCCGCCAACATGCTGGCCGGCGTGCTGGTGAGCTGCTGCTTCGTGCTTCTCGGCCTCGAGGTGCTGGTGCGCGGCGAGGAGCGCTATGCCCGTGTCGGCTCCGGCGCCGCCCGCCATCAGCAACGTGCAAGCCTCGGGCGTTTCACCCTTGCTTGCCTGCTGCTGCCGATCCTCACCACGCTGCTGGCGCTTGGCGTGCCGTTCGTCACCATCGGCCGCTGGCTTGTGGCTGGCGGCACTGACGTCTGGCGCTTGGACGAGATCAGCCTGGCGCTTGGCCAGACGGTGTTCCTGGCGCTTGCCGGCGCATTGCTGGCGACCGTCGCCGCCATGCCGATGGCGTGGATCTCGATCCGCGCACCGGGGCCGTTCCAGCGCCTTTTGGAAGGCTGCAACTATATCGTTGGATCCTTGCCCGGCGTGGTCATCGCGCTGGCGTTGGTCACCATCACAGTGCGCATCGCGCTACCGCTGTACCAGACGCTGTTCACCATCCTGGTCGCTTACGCCCTGATGTTCCTGCCGCGCGCGCTGGTCAGCCTGCGTGCCTCGGTCGCCCAGGCACCGGTCGAACTCGAACGCGCCGCCGCAAGCCTTGGCCGGCCGCCGCTGAAGGCGCTGTGGTCGACGACCATCCGCCTGTCGGCGCCGGGCGCGGCAGCCGGCATGGCGCTTGTGGCGCTTGGCATCATGAATGAACTGACCGCCACCCAGATGCTGGCGCCGAATGGTACCCGCACGCTGGCGATGGCATTCTGGTCCTACAGTGGCGAGATCGACTATGCGTCGGCAGCGCCCTATGCCTTCATCATGGTCGCGATATCGCTGCCTCTCACCTGGCTGCTTTATGTCCAGTCGAAACGGATGGCCGGACGATGAGCTTTCTGGAACTCAAGGGCCTGCACAAACACTACGGCCCGGTGGCGGCACTTGCCGGCGTCGACCTCAACGTCGCCAGCGGCAGCCGCACGGCGATCGTCGGTCCGTCTGGCTGCGGCAAGACCACCTTGTTGCGGCTGATTGCCGGTTTCGAGGCCCCGGACCAGGGCCAGATCGCGCTTGACGGCAAGGTCCTGGCCAATGACGGGAGTGCCGTGCCGGCGCACCGGCGCGGCATTGGCGTGGTGGCACAGGACGGCGCTCTCTTCCCGCATCTGACCATTGGCGACAACATCGGCTTCGGCATGGACCGCGGCGAAGACAAGCGCACGGAGCGGATCACCGAACTCGCCTATATCGTCGGGCTGGACAAGGCGATCCTGAAGCGGCGGCCGCACGAGCTTTCGGGCGGCCAGCAGCAGCGTGTGGCGCTGGCTCGCGCCATGGCCATGAAGCCGAGGCTGATGCTCCTCGACGAGCCGTTCTCGGCGCTGGATACCGCCTTGCGCGCCTCAATGCGCAAAGCAGTGGCCGAACTGCTGGAAAC
>JBDSLV010000420.1:0-4995 GCA_039916205.1 Mesorhizobium sp.
CGCCTTCTCGGCGATCATGATGGTCGGCGCATTGGTGTTGCCGCCGACCAGCGTCGGCATCACCGAGGCGTCGACAACGCGCAAGCCTTGCAGCCCGCGCACCCGCAGCCGCGGATCGACGACCGCCATGTCGTCGACGCCCATCCTGCAGGTGCCGACGGGATGATAGATCGTGTCGGCGCGCGCCCTGATATGGGCCATCAGTTCGGCATCGCTGGAGGCCCCGGCGGTGTAGATTTCCTTCTCACGGTATTTCGCCAGAGCCGGCGCCTCGAGTATGCCGCGCATCATTCTCGCGCCTTTGAGCAGCAGCTCGGCGTCGCGCTCGTCGGACAGGAAGCGCGGGTCGATGCGCGGCGGCGCCAGCGGGTCAGGTGTCGAAAGCCCAACCTCGCCCCGGGAATGCGGGCGAAGCACGCAGACATGACAGGAAAAGCCGTAGCCCATATGCAGCTTGCGGCCGTGATCGTCGACGATGGCGATGCAGAAATGCAGCTGCAGGTCGGGCCGCTCGATCGACGGATCGGACTTGAGGAAGGCCCCGCCTTCGGCGTAGGGGGTGGCAATCATGCCGCCGCCGTTTTTGCGCCAGCGCAAAATGTGGCGCAACAGGCCAGGCAGTCCCCTCAGGCCGATGCCCATCAGATCGGTGTTCCGCGACGTCCACGACATGATGAAATCGAGGTGATCCTGCAGGTTCTTGCCGACGCCCGGCAATTCATGGGCGACCGGAATGCCATGTACGGCCAGTTCAGCCGCTGGACCGATGCCAGACAGCAGCAGAAGCTGCGGCGAGCCGAAGGCGCCGCCGCAGACGATGACTTCGCGTGAGGCCTGCACAACGGCTTCGCCCTTGCGCGTATGATAGCGCAGGCCGGTGGCACGCTTGCCGTCTAGGACGATGCCGGTGGCATGTGCTCCGGTGATGACCGTCAAATTGCGCCGGTTCATTGCCGGATGCAGATAGGCGGCGGCAGCCGAGCAGCGCTCGCCGTTGCGGCTCTCGCCCCAGAATTGCGTGACCTGATAGAGCCCCGCCCCTTCCTGCTCGGGTCCGTTGAAATCATCGTTGCGGCGGATCTGGTTTTCGCCGCAAGCCTCGACGAAGGCCCTGGAGATCGGGCGCGGCTCCTGCTGTTCGCCGACCCTTAGCGGCCCCTCGCCGCCATGCAGCGCATCAGTGCCGCGCTGATTGCCTTCAGCCCGCCGGAAATAGGGCAACACCTCATCCCACGACCAGCCATCGCAGCCGAGACCGGCCCATTCGTCATAGTCGCCACGGTGGCCGCGCGTGTAGAGCATGGCGTTGATGGCGCTTGACCCGCCGAGCGCCTTGCCGCGCGGCTGGTAGCCCTGGCGGCCGCCAAGCCCTTCTTGAGAAACTGTCTTGAGGGCCCAGTTGTTGATCTTTGGCCGGCCGGGCAGCAGCGCGATGATACCGGCGGGGGCACGAACCAGCAGGTCCTTGCCCGCGCCACCGGCCTCGATCAGGCAGACCGTGACTGAAGGATCCTCGGAGAGCCGCGCTGCAAGCGCGCAGCCGGCGGAACCACCGCCTGATATGACGTAGTCGAACCGCATGACGACCTCCCAATCTCCCGGCGGATTCCGTCCGGACCACGGCGGATGTTTCCGTCCGGATGGTCAAGAGAAGTCCTGATCAGGATCGTTGTAAAGGCACTCAGGCTTACCGCAGCGTCAGTCGGCCCACCGCGTCAGCTGGCGCGCACCCGCCGCCAGGAATAGCCGGGGCCCTTGGGCTCCGGGACGGCAGCCGGCTGGTAATAGAGCGACAGGCCGCCGGTGTTGCCTTCCTCGAGCCGCTTCAACAGCACCGGATGCGACACTTCGAATTCGTCAAAGCCAAGCCGCAGCATATGCGGCAATTGATCGATCAGAACCTGGCCAGTGGCGCGCACCGCGCCCTCGAACTGGTAGCGGCTACGCAGCAACTCGCCCTTGGAGAAGCTGCGGCCATCGCTGAAGGCCGGGAAAGCCAGTGCTACCAGCGACAGCTGGTCGAGCAGGCCGGCGATCTTCTCAAGCTGGTCGCCGGGCTGCAGCACGACGCCGAGACGTTCCTTGGCCGAGCGGCGCACCTCCGGATCGAGGTCGAGGAAGGCTTGCAGCGGCAAGATGAAACGGCCATTGCCGGACAAGGCGTCGGCACTCTCGGCATGCGTCCACTCATCCTCTTGAAAACCCCTAGGGGTCCAGAGCCGGGTTTCCGGTTTAGTCGGTTCGGTCATCAAAATTTCCTAAAGAACAGACAGTCCCAAGCGTGCGCTACCGTTTGCAGCCAGCATCACCTGAACGTCAATATACCCTACAGTGAGGCGTCGGTCAGCGACTTCTCCAGCCCGGAAAGATGGATGCCGCACTCGGTCTTGGCATGCCCTGCCCAGCGGCCGCTGCGCGCGTCTTCGCCCGGTTGCACCGGCTGCGTGCACGGGAAGCAGCCGATCGACAGGTAGCCATAGGCAACCAGCGGGTTTTCGCGCAACGCATGCGCCCGCATGTAGTCGGCCTGGTCAGCCGTCGTCCAGCGCGCCAGCGGGTTGATGCGGATGCGCGAACCAACAGCCTCGAAGACAGGAAGGGTTGCCCGCGTTGCTGCCTGGAAACGCTTGCGGCCAGTGAACCAGGCCCGGAACGGCTCGACGCCCCGCGCCAACGGCTCGACCTTGCGGACATCGCAGCAGGCATCGGTGCTGGTCTGGTGCAGATTGCCCGACGGATCGATCCGCGACAGCGCTGCTTCATCGGGCGCGATCGCCTTGATGTTGGTCAGCCCGAAGTCGGCGGCCAGCGCGTCGCGATAGCCAAGCGTCTCCTCGAAATGCTTGCCGGTGTCGAGGAAGATCACCGGCAACGTGCGGTCGATCTCGGCGATCATGTGCAGCAGCACCGCCGAATCCGCCCCGAAGGACGAGACAGCGGCGATCTCGCCATGGAACAGTTCCCTGGCCGAGCGCTCAATGATCTCGAGCGGATTGAGGTGACCGTAGAGTGCATCCAGACCCGCGGCTTCGGCGGCGACGCCGGCCTCGACGTCGATGATACGGTCAAGCGGCCTTGGTTTCGCCAGCATAGAGCGCCTCCTTGAACGGCGCGGGACCGACACGGCGGTAGGCGTCGATGAATTTTTCCTGTGGATCGGTCCGAAGGCCGAGATAGGTGTCTACGATCGTCTCGATGGCGTCGGTGATCTCTTCCGACGAGAAGCCACGGCCGATGATCTCGCCGACCGAAGTGTTCTCGTCGGCCGAACCGCCCAGCGTGACCTGATAGAGCTCGGAGCCCTTCTTCTCGACACCGAGAATGCCGATATGGCCGACATGGTGGTGGCCGCAGGCGTTGATGCAGCCGGAAATCTTCAGCTTCAACTCGCCGATCTCGCGCTGCCGCTCCAGCGACGCGAAGCGCAGCGAGATTTCCTGCGCGATCGGGATCGAACGCGCCGTGGCCAGCGCGCAATAGTCGAGCCCAGGACATGAGATGATGTCGCTGATCAGGTTGTTGTTGGCGGTCGCCAGGCCGATTTCGACCAGCGCGTCATAGACGGCCTTGAGGTCGGCGCGCGCCACGTGCGGCAGGATCAGGTTCTGCTCGTGGCTGACACGCAGTTCATCAAACGCGTATTTCTCGGCAATGTCGGCAACCGCTTCCATCTGGCTGTCGGAGGCATCGCCGGGAGCCTCGCCAATGCCCTTGAGCGAGATCGTCACCGCCGCGTAGTCGGGATGGCGGTGGGTGACCACATTCTGGTCGAGCCATTCCGAAAAGCTCTTCGAATCCAGGCGGGCAAGCTTGACCGCCGCGTCGCCCTCGGGCCGCTCAGTCAGGGCCGGCGGCGCGAAATAGGCCTCGATGGCGCGGATGTCGGCCTCCGGCAGCTTCAGCTCGGCATCCTTCAACTCCAGCCACTCGGCCTCGACCTGGCGCGTGATCTCCTCGACGCCGGTCTCGTGCACCAGGATCTTGATGCGCGCCTTGTACTTGTTGTCGCGACGGCCATAGAGGTTGTAAACGCGCAGGATTGCCGTGCAGTAGGACAGAAGATCAGCTTCCGGCAGGAAGTCGCGGATCTTCTTGGCGACCATCGGCGTGCGGCCCTGGCCGCCACCGATATAGACCGCGAAACCCAGTTCGCCCGCCGCGTTCTTCTTTAGGTGCAAGCCAATGTCATGCGTCTGGATCGCGGCGCGGTCGCGCTCGGCACCCGTCACCGCGATCTTGAACTTGCGCGGCAGAAACGAGAATTCCGGATGCACCGACGACCACTGGCGCAGGATTTCCGCATAGGGGCGCGGGTCGGCCGCCTCGTCGGCGGCGGCGCCGGCAAAATGGTCGGCGGTGACATTGCGGATGCAGTTGCCGCTGGTCTGGATGGCATGCATCTCGACGCTTGCCAGATCGGCCAGGATCGCCGGAATGTCCGACAGCGCCGGCCAGTTGAACTGGATGTTCTGGCGTGTGGTGAAGTGGCCATAGCCCTTGTCGTATTTGCGGGCGATGTGGCCAAGCATGCGCAACTGCTTGCCGCTCAGCGTGCCGTAGGGCACCGCGATGCGCAGCATGTAAGCGTGCAGTTGCAGATAGACGCCATTCATCAGCCGCAATGGCCGGAACTGGTCCTCGGTGATCTCGCCGGCAAGGCGGCGCTGAACCTGGTCGCTGAACTCGGCGACGCGGGCCTGGACAAAATTGTGATCGAACTCATCGTAACGGTACATGCTTCGTCTTTCAGGGCGCGTCCGCCCGCTTCATAAGGTCTGGCTTACGCCGCCCGGACGGCTGCCGGTCGGGACTGCTTGCCGAGATCATTGCGGTTAGTCGGGCCGGCGGCACGGATCTTTTCGCGCAGGCGCACCGCCTCGACCACGCCGTCAACGACGGTGACGTCGATCAGGTTGACGTCGACCACTTCATTGTTGGCGTAGGCCTTGGCGCCGATCGCCTCCAGCCTGTCGTCGGCCACCTTGTCGTGGGCGA
>JBDSLV010000421.1:0-18960 GCA_039916205.1 Mesorhizobium sp.
TACGACCTGCCGCCGAAGGAGTTGAAGAAGATCCCGACCGTCTGCGGTTCGCTGCGTGAGGCGCTGCAGAGCCTCGACAAGGATCGCGGCTTCCTGAAAGCCGGCGGCGTCTTCGATGACGACCAGATCGACAGCTATATCGAGCTGAAGATGGCCGAGGTGATGCGCTTCGAAATGACGCCACATCCGGTCGAATACGACATGTACTACTCGGTCTGATATTCAGCCTGATATCCAAGCCCTTGATACCAAACCCTTGAGAGGTTTTATCCGAACCTCTCAAGGGTTTTTTGTTGCGATCCGGCATGCGGCAATCGTTGGCCGATCGCACTGCGGTCGTCTGTCATTTTCTTTGATTTTTTCGGAAGCACGGGAATTGCCGTTCGGCGCTTCCTCGGCAAGCAAGATCAAGCCAGGAGCGAGCGGTACACTGCCTCAGGCTGCAATGTCCGCTCGTCCGGCGCCCGTGCTATCGCTAACGAAACCCCGCCCCGTCCCGACAACACCGCGATGCGTAACCCCAAGAGCTTGAATACGCATGCTGCACTGCGATCTGTCAACGCCACCCGCAAGGCGATGGACAGTCGATTTCACTGTCTGAACAATTGCTTATCGACAAGTTCGTTGGTGCAAAGAGCACCAAAACAGCCGGTTTTCCGGGCTTTTCCGAAGCGGCACCCGTTACATGGGCGTCCTGGAAAACCGCGCATCGCCAGAATTGCATCCGCCCTATTTGTCTGACTTTTTCTGGGTGCATTTTGAATAACCTCTCAGAGCCCGCAAAAAAGAACCCCGGCCTGGGCCGGGGTTCTTGCAACAGCAGACAGTCGGAGGGACGTTATCTACTCTGCAAGCTCATCAGGTCCGTGCAGCGTCCAGTCCGCACGCCTGGCCAAGACCAGCACATAGTAGACCGCCGCCACGACCATGATCAGAAGCGTGGCAATCAGGCTTGGGCGGCCAAAGGCGGCGTCAAGCAGGTTCTGGTAGGCGACATAGACCAGCGCCAGGAAGGCGAGGATCGCCGGCAGCGGGAACAGCGGCATGCGGTAGTGGCCGCCGCTGGTGGTGCCGTTGCGGCGGCCGATATACGCGCCGACGCATAGCAAGGCATAGATCACCACCAGCGACGTGCCGCTGACGACCAGCAGCAGGTTGATGTCGATGAAGCAAGCGAGCGCCGCCAGTACCGACACAACAATGGTCGCGACCCAAGGCGATGCATAGCTGCCATGGACGGATGCAACAGCGGCGTTGATCGGGCCGAACCAGGTCTTGTCGCGACCGGAACTAAACAGCAGCCGTGCCGCCTGCAGGATGATGGCAATCACCGCGTTGAAAATGGCAACGGCAATCGCCAGGCTGATCAGAACCGTGAGTGCATGACCACCCCGCGCCTCGAGGAAATATTCGATCTTCTGCGGTGCGGCGAGCAAGGCGACGAGATCCGGAGCGCCAAGCAGCACAGCTGTCAGCGGGATCAGTTCGGCAGCGACAGTGATGAGCAATGCCCACACCACGATCTTGCCGATGTTGCGCTTGGCGTCATGCGTCTCCTCGCCGAAATAGGCGGCGGCGCCGTAGCCATTATAGGCGAAGAGAGCCACGGCAGTCGCCGCCATCACGATGCCAGCCGATGCCGGAACCAGCGCGTTGGTGGCGGGATCGAGCAGTTGAGGGGCCGTGAACAGGCTGCTCAGCGGCCGTTCGACATGTGCGAAGCCAAGACCGGTCAAGATCAGCAGCGCCAACATCTCGATGCCCAGGAAAATGCCGGTGACCAAGGCGTTGAGCTTGATACGCATCGCCGCGACAGTACCAGCCAGCGCGATGGTCACCACGCCAACCCATTCCGGGCTGAGATTGGGGATCAGAACGCCGAGATAGGTGCCGACCCCAAGCGCGATAACCGCCACGATCAGCACGATCGAGACGAACACCAGAACCAGTGTGACAAATCCCCAGAAGCGACCAAGCGTACGGCCGATCATCGTGTATTCGCCGCCGGCCATGGGATAGGCCGAAGACAGTTCCGCGTAGACGAACGCCATGAACAGACCGATGACGGCCGCGATGACGAAACTGAGAAATGAACCTGTGCCGGCCAGCGCGATGACGCCCGGCACGATGATGAACACCGATGATGCCGGCGTCACCGCCGACAGCACGATCATGAGTGTGCCCAGCGCGTTGAGCGCCCGGTCCAGTCCCTTGGCAGTTGGCGCGGCTTTGGCCGCTGCCCCAGTTGTGGCTTCGTTTGTAGACATTGTCCTCCCCTTTTTTTAATAAGATAAAAATTACCCTCCGCAGCGGAACCTATCGACAGGATGACAAAGCGTCAACGAATATGGCGTACTAAGGCTTGCAAAATTTCGTATGCCAGTTTTTAATTGAATAGAATTCAGGAAATGAGATGGGCAGACCCAAAACACAGACCGACCGCCGCCTGACATTGGTAACAGCCGCGGAATCGATGATCGCCAAACGCGGGCTCGCCGGCGTCACCTTGCGTGATGTCGCCAACGAGGCGGGCATGAGTTCAAGCGCCCTGCTCTACTACTACCCCGGGCTGAAGGACCTGCTGGATGATGTGCAGCGCAAGGCGGTCGAGCGGTTCTGCACGCTGCGTGCCGCCTCGGTCGCGGCAATCGCCGATCCCCGGTCGCGATTGAAGGCGATGATCGAGAGCGGGCTGCCAACCGACAAGGACGACCAGCTCTGCCGGCTCCTGCTGGAACTCGGCGCCTATTCGCGTTCCGACGCAAGCTACGCGGCCCGCCACATCACGTTGTTCGAGCGACAGGTGGCAATCTATATCGGCATCCTCGAAGCCGGTGCGGCCACGGGCGTGTTCAAGCTGCAAGCAGGCAGTGACACCATCGCGCGCAGCCTGGTGGTGCTTGAGGACGGGCTTAGCCTTCACCTCACCAACATCGTTCCGGCGGTCGACCAACAGGCTGCTCTTACAATTCTCACCAACTATGCCGAGCTCGCGACTGGCTGCCGCCTCGGCTGAGCCCGGTACTCACGGCCCGGCCCTCACGGAAGGATACATTACCGCAATGAACCAACGCGCCGTTCTCAACATGACGCCCGCCGGCAAGCAACGGGCCCGCGCACTTGGGATTCCGTTCCAGGGCAAGCCCGGGCCAGCCAATGCCGTCACCGACGTGGAAGGTGTTCTCGTCGGCTATTCGACGATCATCGAGGGCGACGGCAAGCTCAATCTCGGCCATGGGCCGGTGCGCACCGGCGTAACCGCGATCCTGCCGCTTGGCCGCGAGGGCGTAGGCCTCGCTTGCGCGGCTGGCTATCATTCGTTCAACGGCAATGGCGAAATGACCGGCATGTCATGGATCGAGGAAGCAGGCAGCCTCAGCTTGCCCATTCTGATCACCAACACCCATGCTGTCGGCCCCTGCCATCGCGGCGTCATCGACTGGGTGGCGCGCAACAAGCCTGAAATGACCAGCCAATGGCTGTTGCCGGTGGTGGGCGAAACCTGGGACGGCTACCTCAACGACATCAACGGTTCGCACGTCACCGTCGATCACGCCATGGCGGCGATCGACAGTGCAACCGGCGGGACCATCGAGGAAGGCTCGATCGGCGGCGGCACGGGTATGAACTGTTACGCCTTCAAGGGCGGTTCCGGTACAGCTTCGCGCATCGTCGGCTACGGCCATCGCGACTACACGGTCGGCGTCTTCCTGCAGACCAATTTCGGCTCGCGTCATGAGCTCACCGTCGCCGGGGTACCGCTTGGCAATGAGTTGGCTGGCGACAACCCGATGGAATCCTTCTTCAGCGGCCAGCCGACAGGCGCCGGCTCCTGTATCGGCATTGTCGTCACCGATGCACCGCTGCTGCCTGGGCAGTGCAAGGCATTGGCGCGGCGTGTGCCACTCGGCCTGGCGCGCACGGGCACCAGCGGCTCGCATTTCTCCGGCGATATTTTCCTTGCCGTCTCCAACGCCAATCCCGATGCGTTGAACGGCCGCTTTCCGCAAGGACCCGCCACCGAGGAGAGCTACGGCCACATGGATTTCATCCCATGGGGGCGGATGGACGATTTCTATGCAGCGGTTGTGCAGGCGACAGAGGAAGCGGTGCTCAATGCACTCGTCGCCAACCACGACATGATCGGCCGCGACGGCAACCACAGCCCGGCGCTGCCGCATGCGAAGGTCGTGGCGGCGCTGAAGGCACGCGGCGTCATCTCCGGCTGACCAAACACATCGTTTCTTCCAGCCGCACACCTCCGACAAAAAACCCCGACGCAACAGCGCCGGGGTTTTCTCTTGGGAGGTCAATCCTTCGACGTGGGCCAAGGCCCGCGCCGCGAACCGAACCTACGCGGCGGCCGAAACCTCTGAGCTGGCCGGCACGGATGCGATCGTCTTCAGGATCTGCGAAGCGATCTGGTAGGGGTCGCCCTGCGAGTTCGGACGGCGGTCTTCCAGATAACCCTTATAGCCATTGTTGACGAAGGAATGCGGCACGCGGATCGAGGCACCGCGGTCGGCGATGCCATAGCTGAACCTGTTCCACGGCGCGGTCTCGTGCTTGCCGGTCAGACGCTTGTCGTTGTCCGGGCCATAGACGGCGATGTGATCCATCAGGTTCTTGTCGAACTCCGCCATCAGCGCTTCGAAATAGGCCTTGCCGCCGACTTCGCGCATAAAGGAGGTCGAGAAGTTGGCATGCATGCCCGAACCGTTCCAGTCGGTGTCGCCGAGCGGCTTGCAATGATATTCGATGTCGATCTCATATTTCTCGGTCAGGCGCTGCAGAAGGTAGCGGGCCATCCACATCTGGTCGGCGGCCCTCTTGGAGCCCTTGCCGAAAATCTGGAATTCCCACTGGCCCTTGGCCACTTCGGCGTTGATGCCTTCATGGTTGATGCCGGCGGCGAGACAGAGATCGAGATGCTCCTCGACGATCTGGCGCGCGACGGACCCGACGTTCGAATAGCCGACGCCCGTATAGTAAGGGCCCTGCGGCGCAGGATAACCGGTCTCTGGGAAGCCGAGCGGACGGCCGTCCTTGTAGAAGAAATATTCCTGCTCGAAGCCGAACCATGCGCCCTCATCGTCGAGAACGGTGGCGCGCTTGTTGGAAGCATGCGGTGTCACGCCATCGGGCATCATGACTTCGCACATCACCAGCACACCATTGGTGCGAGCCGGATCCGGATAGACCGCAACGGGCTTCAGGACGCAGTCGGAGCTGTGGCCTTCGGCCTGCATCGTCGACGAACCGTCAAAGCCCCAAAGCGGCAGCTGCTCAAGCGCCGGGAACTCAGCAAATTCCTTGATCTGCGTCTTGCCGCGCAGGTTGGGGACCGGGGTATATCCATCGAGCCAGATATACTCGAGCTTGTACTTCGTCATTCTAACCTCTCGTTGCTAGTTCACCGAACACTGGCGCTGACATGCGTCCGCCGCCAGCAGCGGCCTGCCAATTCATAAAATGCAATTCGTGTGCCACTCCGGCAATTATGGGTGCGACAAAAATGACGGTTGCGTCAGGGCAAAATCGCCAAGCCGTCTAAGCAATGCGGCTGGATCAGCCACATTCGCAAACAGCACAAATATTAGGCAAATACTGATCTTTTCGTAGGCATATTGCCTAACCGGCTTGCAGAACCTATGTTTGGGCCAGGTTGAATCAACAAGGTTCGACAGAGGAAAGGAACCCGACAATGGAAGTCTCTTCCGCCCGTCCGTCGGCAAAAATTCTGATGTTCCCGGTGGCAGTCCGCGCTTCTGCCTCAAATTTGAGCGGCAAGGCTAAATTCGCGGCAGAGCTTGCCTCGCTTCGCGGTGTTCGCGCGGATTTCAGCGATGGCTGGTATCATGAGGCAGCCATCGACGAAGCGGAGCAGGAGCGGAAACGCTAGCTTCCTCCGTCGCGATCCCCTTTTTTACGGGCCAAGAATTGAAAAACCCGGCGCGATCACTCGCGCCGGGTTTTTGGAGCAGCAGGTGATTACTGCTTGGTGTTCAGGTCAGTTCCCAGCGTATCCCTGACGAAGATCATGCCGATGACCAGCGACATCGCGGCGATGACCACCGGATACCAGAGACCATAGTAGATATCGCCCTTGTAGGCGCTGAGCGCGAAGACGGTCGCCGGCAGCAGGCCACCGAACCAGCCGTTGCCGATGTGATAAGGCAGCGACATGCCAGTGTATCGGATGCGAGTCGGGAACATCTCGACCAGGATCGCGGCAATCGGCCCATAAACCATGGTCACGAACAGGATCAGGATGAACAGGATGCCGATTGTCATCGG
Source organism: Mesorhizobium sp. (assembly GCA_039916205.1). Lineage (GTDB taxonomy): Bacteria > Pseudomonadota > Alphaproteobacteria > Rhizobiales > Rhizobiaceae > Mesorhizobium. The sequence goes on from JBDSLV010000421.1 coordinate 6,298, forward strand.
CCAGTTGATTGCGGCCGAATCGGCGAACATGGCAAAGGCACCGCCACCGGGGATGCTATAGACGGTGACCTCGGGCGCTGCTGCCGCCTCGTCGGCGGTCAGCAGCTTGTCTTTGATCGCCTGATCCGCCGGAACCGTTGCCTTTTCGCCGGCACGAATGGCGGCGGCATCAAGCTTCAGTTCCGGATTGGCCGCGACAAACGCGTCAAGCTTCTGGTCCGTAACCTTGATCGCGGCGCGCTTCAGAGGATAGCCGCCGTCCTGCAGTGACATGTTGACGGCCTTGACGAAAGCGGCGTCCTTGGCCTTGGCCTGATCGCCGGCGGCGATGGCGTCGTAGGAACTCACCGTCTCATTGCCGATCTTGACTGAAGCAGGCGTTCCAGCCGCTGCCGTCGAAACCACGTCATAAGGGACCGAGTTCTTGGTGAGGAACGAGGTCGCGATGTCGCATGACGTCGTGAACTTCGCGGTGCCCACCGGATTGAACTGGAATCTGCAGTCTCCAGGTGCGGCGGTTACCGTCGCCCGCGTGCTCTGCTGGGCTTTGGCGAGTGCCGGATTGGCGGCCCAGGTCAAAGCTTTGAACAGCGGGAACGTGCAGACGATCGCCAAGGCGAGCCCCGCCATGATGATCGGCTTGCGGCCAATCTTGTCGGAGAGCCAGCCGAAGACGACGAAGAAGATCGAGCCGAGCGCCAGTGCGATGGCAATCATGATATTCACCGATTGCGCATCGACCTTGAGCACGTTGGTGAGGAAGAACAGCGCGTAGAACTGGCCATTGTACCAGACCACGGCCTGACCGGCGGTGAGGCCGAGCAGTGCCAGCAGTGCGATCCTGGCGTTCTTCCACTGACCGAAGGCTTCCGTCAGCGGCGCCTTGGAGCCCTTGCCCTCGTCCTTCATGCGCTGGAACGTCGGCGATTCCGAAAGCGATAGCCGGATCCAGATCGAGATGCCAAGCAGCAGGAACGAAACAATGAACGGAATGCGCCAGCCCCAGGCTGCGTAGGTTTCCTTGCTCAGCGAGGCCTGCACGATCAGGATGACGACCAGCGACAGGAACAGGCCGAGCGTCGCCGTCGTCTGGATCCATGAAGTGTAGTAGCCGCGCCGGTTGTCTGGTGCGTGCTCGGCGACATAAGTGGCAGCACCGCCATATTCGCCGCCCAGTGCCAGCCCCTGCAACATGCGCAGGATAATCAGGATCACCGGAGCCGCGATGCCAAGGGTAGCATAGCCCGGCAGCAGGCCGACCAGGAAGGTCGACAGGCCCATGATCGTCATGGTGACGAGGAACGTATACTTACGGCCGACAAGATCGCCGATACGGCCGAAGAGCAGAGCGCCGAACGGGCGGACCAGGAAGCCGGCGGCGAAGGCCAGCAGCGCGAAGATGTTGCGCGTCGCTTCCGGAATGGTTGGGCTGAAAAACGTCGAGCCGATAAACACCGCGAGCGAACCGTAGAGATAGAAATCGTACCATTCGAAAACCGTGCCGAGCGAGGAAGCGAAGATGACTTTCTTCTCCTCCCGCGTCATGCCGCGGCTTGCGCCGCCGGCGGTCGATGCCATTGCCATTGATCTGTCCTCCCGTGAGACTTGCCCTCGATGCTGCGCGTAAGAGTTCGCGTTCTCCTCCGAACGCGGACTCAAAGCAGCCATCACGGAAAAAATGACAGAAAGCGCCCACCAACGGCAGAGCGCCTTTGGGATTATGACTTTGGTATTAGGTGCGCTGCGAAATGAATTTTGGCAGCCGGCTGCTAATTCTTGAGAGCCTCAAGGACACCGGCAGCGGCCATCATGTCGTGCTTGCGAGCGGAGCGCCGTGCAACGGCCTCCGCATCCTGGCCCCACTGCTCGATCTGCCAATCCTCATCGACATGGCCCGCGGCCCAGGCGGCCTCGGCATCGAGCTCACCAAAATCAACCGCCAGCGCCAGCAACACCGACCCGGTCAGCGACGTCATCACGTGAATGGCAGCCAGCCGAAGCGGCTCCGCACGCTGGCTGAGGTGGACACCCAGCACAGCGATGGTTTCGCGCGGCTGCTCGACATGGATGATACCTTCGGCGAGGTTGAAGCGCGCGCCAAGAACCGCTCTCGCCCAGTCGATCACCGGGTCCCAATGCTGGTTCTGCCGCTCGACCAGCCCTTGCGGCGCGTCAGTGCGGTAGCAGAGCAGATCGGACGAGGCGAAGCGCAGAATGTCTTCCAGCACTGCCTGCGGATCACTGGCGACACCATCGATGGCGGTGTTGACCAGGCGCATGACCGGCATCGTCACCGGGTTTATGGTCTCGCCTTGCGCGGCGAATTCATCGGCCACAAGCGTTGCCGCCTTTTCCGTCGGCAGCACCAGCAGCGCCTTGCCGGGCGTGCGCACCGGCTTGCCGTCGAGATGCACGGCAAAGCCGTCTTCGACCGCCGCCACCGAGGCCGCCTTGTAAAAGCGTTTCGGCAAATGTGTCTTCATCTGGATCTGGGCGCGGCGCACCGGATCCGGATGGGAAAGGTGCTTTCCGGCTTCAAGATCGTTGAGGATATCACGCATAAGAATACTCTCTCACACCGGCACCTGCTTGCGCGCCGGCCGGTTGACGATGATCAGGCCGGCGGCAATGAGACCAAGCGCCAGAAAAATGCGCATGGTCAGCGGCTCATTCAAGAAGATAGCGCCACAAAGCACACCGAAAACCGGCGACAGGAAGGTGAAACTGGACAGGCCTGATGCCGGATAGCGGCGCAACAGCCAGAACCACAGAACATAGGTGAAGGCGACGATATAAATCGCCTGGAAAAGCAGAGCCAATGTCGGCAGCACGGCGGGATCGCGAATAGCCGGACCGGCAAGAGGCAGCACCAGCATGCCGACAATCGCCGCGCCGGCGAGTTGATAGAGCAGGAGCTTCTCGGCGCTCGCCTCAACCAGCTTCGATCGCTTGATGAGGATGTTGGTGACGGCCCAGAAGAAGCCGGAACCGAGGCTCAGGAGATCGCCAAACAGCATATCGCCGCCGCTAAGCTTGTCGGAAAAAACCGCGGCAAGGCCGGCAAAGGCCAGCAGAAGACCAAGCAGCTTGCGCAATGTGATCTGCTCGCCAAGCAGGAAATGGCCGCCGACCAGCATCCAGAACGGCATGGTGTTGACCAGAAGCGTGTTGCGGGCAACCGTGGTGTGTTCCAGTCCGACATAGAGGCAAAGGAACTCGACGCCGAACAGCACGCCAACGGCAAGGCCAGCCGGCAATGTTCCGTCACGACCAAACAATGTGATGCCGCGCCACCGGCACCAGACGAAGACGCAGAGCCCGCCAATGATCGAGCGCGCGATCGACAGGAAAACAGGATCATAGCCGGCATAGGAAATCTTGGCGGCGACGTAGTTCAGCCCCCAGGAAAAGGTCAGGCCGACCATGATGGCAGCGGCCGCCATATCGATCGTGTCGCGGCGATCGAGTGTATCGGCGGCACTGCTCAATCAATCCTCCGCGCTGGCGTCGTCGAAGCCGATCAGGTTCCAGCTCTGGCGCATATGCGGCGGCATCGGCGCGGTGACGTCGATGAACCCCTTGTCCGGATGCGGGATGATGATACGGCGCGCGTGCAGATGCAGCTTGTTCTGCAGGCCGCCTGGAAAGTCCCAGTTGGTGTCGGCCTCGAAATATTTGGGATCGCCGATGATCGGGCAGCCAATGTAGGCCGCATGGACACGCAATTGATGCGTGCGGCCGGTATAAGGCTCCATCTCCAGCCAGGTCATGGTCTGAGCCGCCTGCTCGATGACGCGGTAGTAGGACACGGCGTGGTCGGCGCCCTTTTCGCCATGGTTGGCAACGCGCACGCGGTCACCATCGGGCGTCGGCTCCTTGATCAGCCAGGTCGAGATCTTGTCCTCGCGCTTTGGCGGCACGCCCTTGACCAGCGACCAGTAGGTCTTCTTGGTCTCGCGCGCCCGGAACGCCTCGGAAAGCTTCATGGCGGCGAGGCGGGTACGGGCGACGACCAGCACGCCCGAGGTGTCGCGGTCGAGCCGGTGGACCAGCCGCGGCTTCTCGCCCTTCTGGCTGCGCCAGGCTTCCAGCATGTCGTCGACATTGCGGGTGACGCCCGAGCCGCCCTGAACGGCAAGCCCCGCCGGCTTGTTGAACACAAAGACCTTCGGATCTTCATGGATCAGCATTTTCGCCAGGACATCGGCATCGCCCTGATTGCGGATCGAATAGCCGGTCAGCGCGCTTTCGCCCTTCTTGTCCACCTCTAGCGGCGGAACGCGGACCATCTGGCCCGGCTCGACCCGGGTGTCGGCCTTGACCCGGCCGCCATCGACGCGGATCTGGCCGGAGCGCAGCAGCTTCTGCAGGTGGCCGAACCCAAGCCCCGGGAAATGGGTCTTGAACCAGCGATCGAGCCGCATGCCCGCCTCACCAGCCTCCACTGTTATCTGTTCAACGCCTGCCATTGTCTCGCTTTACCCGTTTCAAAGCGGGGCCATAGCACTAAGGCAGGCTTCTTGCGAGCCAAAGACCCAGAAACAGGGCGATAATGGCGCCAATGACGCTGGCAAGCGCATATCCGAGTGCCGGAAGTGTCGAACCGCGCTCCCACAGCGTCGCGAAATCGAGCGAAAAAGCGGAGAATGTGGTGAAGCCGCCTAGAATGCCGGTGGCGACAAAGAGCCTGAGCTCATTCGATCCGCCACGCCGCACCAGAGATGCGATGAACACGCCCATGACGAAGGACCCGATGATATTGATGACCATCGTGCCCCAGGGATAGTTGGGGCCGACGAGACGCAACGCGCCGATGTTGGCGAGATGGCGGATGCCGGCGCCGATGCCACCGCCAACCACAACGAGAAGCAGATTGAACATTCCCGTTTACTGCCCCCGCAGGGGCATGCCGGTCAATCCCTTGCCGGAACTTCACAGACGGTCGAGCGGGTCAGGAACCGGCTCTCACGCCCGTTGTCGAGCGAGAACATGCCGCCCCTGCCCGGCACCACATCGATGATCAGATCGGTGTGCTTCCACACCTCGAATTGCGAAGCGCTGATCTAGACCGGCGTTTCGCCGATCTCGCCCAGCATCACGTCATTGTCGCCGACGATGAAATCATTGCGGGGATAATGCCGCCCTCCATCGTCCGGTAATCGGAACGCGGCCAGGCTGGCCGCGTTCCGCCAATAGCCGACGCCCGATGCAACGTGAGCGACCGCCGTCATGAGGCAACCAAAGCCGATCGGGCAGCATCGCTGCTGGCGATGGAAGCCTAGACAAAATCCGCATGATGGCCAGTCGGCTGCCGTCCGCTCACCTCATCCTCCCAAGGCGATTGTCGCTTCCAACTCAAAGCATCGTTATATCTGTTCAGACATATCCGTTGGGCCCAGTAGTAGAGGGTCAAGGCTTGATGACGCTATAGGACGATGGTGCAAAGGCCAGCGGGCGAAGGAAAGGCCGGCCCAGGCCGACGTCATGACCGTCACCATTCTGGCGTTGCCCACTCTGGATATCTTTGCCTAAACTGGCTGTAGAGGGCATCAATTTCCGATTTGCTGACCGGGCGCACCTGCTCGTAGAGGTAGCCGCTTACGTTGCCGGACAACTGATATGTAGCAATACGCTTGTAAGCAGCGCCGATACCTGTCCCTTCCGCAATTTGTTGGTCCGGTAGGGTCACACAAATCTGCGCGCTGGGCTGCCGGTGAATAACAGGCGGATCGGTTACTACTATATATTTCGCCCTCAGCGAATCTGGGAGGAATTTATCACGGCTGTCTACCTGACATGACAAGATAATATCGCGATAAAGACTTGGGTTCATGTTAAGCAGAAGCGAGTCGCTCATTACCGAGCCCGACGCGAATACAGAAAAATGGTCTCCAGGTTCGATTTTCGTAACGAGATCATCAACCAGGCGTTTGTATTCAGTAAGGTTGTCGAGGTGAAGAGGAAGCGTCTCTTCCTTGGCGAAAACGTAACTGACTGGCGACAGCACCTGTCGGCCTATTGGAAAAAACGTCCCCAGATAGGCAAGTCCGGCGGCGACGGCAATTGCGGCGCTCGCCCATCGCCATCTCAGCGCCTGAATAGAAACGATCGCGACGATCGCCTGAGCATAGGCAGGAAAAAGCCAAAGGAACATTGGCATCGAATGGTGGCGATCCGGATCCTGCGTGCGAGTAAAGAACAAGAATGTGAGAGCGGAGGCTACCGCGCAAAACAAAGAAAATCTGTTGCGACGCGCGATGGAGAGACAAAGGCCCGCTACGATCATTAGCCAGTTTACATAGCTCAGCCGGGACCCGAATTGGTCGATCTGGGAGACGAAATCCGTCTTATATCCGCTGTAGAGATCACCATAGCTTGTTGCGAGAATCCTGGCGACCAAGGGTAGCTGGAAGGTCAACACGGCTGCGACAATAATGAAAACCGCGCAAGCAGCCCCCAGCGTGGCCTTCCAGAGCGCCGAGGCGTCGCGATCTCTTGCAACCTGCAACAAGCAAAATAATGCTGCTGAAACCGCGATACCCATAACGCTGTAAGCATACCAGCGGCGCAACATGAATGCCGACCACAGGCACGCACCAACGCATATTCCGCTGATCACCGGCTCGCGGGTCAGGAACTTTGTTTTCCATAGAAAGTAGGTCGCGGCAAGAAGTGCAAGGCAACCGGCAATATCTGGCCACCCGCGAAGCGTAGCCGCCCAAAATGGAGTGTAGAGAAGGGCCGCGATCCATACGGCGAGCCAGCCTCGATGCGAGGGTGTCGTGGAGACGGCTTCCAGGTAGCTCATTCTTGCTACAAAAAGCGCGGTGGGAACGAGGTATATCGTGACCACCGCGACGACGAATGAAAGCCTTGAGCCTCCAAACAGTATCTGAAACGGCATCAGGGGCACCAAGATGGCCGTGCCATAGTCATCCGTTTCGATGGAATTCTTCAGCTTGATCAGCGCCTGGATCGGGCTCTCAATCAAAAGCGCTCCCAACCGATTAAAGCTATCGTGGTAGGCGATAAAATCCCAATAATATACGTTCTGCTCAATGCTCACGTATATCGTGCATAGAGCAATGCTTATCAACGCGCTGAACAGGTAGGTCTTTGCCCAAAACCGCAAAATAACGTCCTTTTCAACCAACATCACCCGCCAAGCAATATTTAGGATGAATTAACGCGCATCAGAACGCAGATTGAAAGGCCTTGGACTGGCGGCATGCGAGGATGAGATGTTCGGCCAGGTGCTGCCAGATCCGACACCGGAGCCGGCAGCAAGAGAGCTTTCAGCTCAGGTGGTCTTCGGCTTGGTCGACCCGATCATCTTCCAGTTCTTGTAGAACATCGAGTTTATGCGCTCGACGCTCACCGAAACAATGGCGAGCATCCCGGCAATAAGCCTGGGAACCGGGGACGGACGGATGATGTCCATGAACACGCAATAGCGACGCCCGTCGTATTCGTTGACGGAGCGATGCAGCAGCGTGTCGTCGAAGATGAACAGCGGATTGTCGTACCAGTAGTTCTTGACGTTGCCGCACTCGACGAAAATCTCCGATTTCACCGGCACGAGATTGTAGAGAATTCGCAGGCTCAGCCGCAGCGGCCCGAAGTGCCATGAGGTCGATTCGCGTTTGCTGAAGACAGAAACGGCGATCGTCTTGATGTATTTGAAATCCTTGTTGAACTCGGCGACATTGTCGATGCGGTGCTTGCCGTACCATTGGTAGACATACATGCCGCGCCGGCCGGTGCCGAAATTGGCATCAATGTCGGCAATTATCTCGTCCTTGCGCGCCTTGAAGATGTCGAGAACTTCATTGACCTCGCGCTGATAGTCGGCCGGAAACTGTTCCAGCTTCCAGACGCCCGGATTTCGGTAACACAAGAGATCGACAAGCAAATTGAATGGCGACAGCAGCCAGGTGAAAAGACCGTTGCCGAGGAAATAGCCGGAGAACAGCGACAGATCCTTGCGGTCATTGCGCAGCACGTCGATGAGGCCGAGCACGATGAAGACCGAGGTGATGATTGGAATGAAATAGAAGCCAATGGCTAGCAATGGAATGGCGATGGCAAACTTACGAAGGGATTTGCGAAGGGTTTTTGTCATGTTTCCACGCGCTGAGCGCGATCCTGTTGCGATTGAGATGCGCCAAAATCTTGGCAACGACCACCGCCCGGTCGTGCGCCTTGATAGGGTTTTTTGGGTCGCCGCACAACGGCCACGGCACCGTGACCTTGCGGCTGCCTGGTGGAGCCCGCCGGACCTCGGTCAATGCACCGCCGGCAAGCCAAGCTCGTCCCATTTATCCCTGGCCACGGGATCGCCGACCAGGAATTCAAAGCCGATGACGCTTTCGCCGTCCTGCGCGAGTTGGCATTTGAACCTCAGACTGTACCAGCTTTTGCGGCTGCGGAAAGCCGCGCCGTTAGCGGCGATCGTCGTGCCGGTGATCTTTTCCTCGGCTGTGGCGTAGGGCACCACCCGTTCGGGCTGATAGTCCGCCCGCCACCGCCGGATCTGGTCCATGGCTTCGAGATTGCACAGTTGCACCATGCGCTCGTCGGCCGCGAAGGTTTTGAGATCGGCGCGCGCCTGTCTGCTGCGTGGATCGGCCAGGGTTTTTGCCGACAGCATTTGCGTCGGGCGAATCATGGCGGGCGCCTTGGGCAGTCGCGGTTCTGGAGCGCCTGGAGGCGGCGTTGGTGCGGCTTGAATCTCAGGCGCCGGACTGTCGGGTGCCAACAGAACCGGCGGCGGCCTGGTCGCCGCCTCGAACTGTTGCGGCGTCAGGATTTCGACAGAGACCCGCTCCTCCTCCATGCGCTTCGGACGCTTGGGTAGAGGCATTAGGGCCAGTGCCGCCGCCAGTAGCGTGTGGAGTATGACGGAGCCGGAAATGCCCCAAGGCGAAACCTCATCTCGAAGCGTGACGACGACAGGGCCGCGCAAGCCTACTTTTCCCGTTCGCTTCGCAACTTCGCCCAGTAGTCCAGCCGCTTGCGGAGGTCGCGCTCGAAGCCGCGCTCAGGCGGATCGTAAAAAGTCCGACGGCCCATCTTTTCTGGAAAATAGTCCTGGCCCGAAAACGCATCCGGTTCGTCGTGGTCGTAGCGGTAGCCAGCGCCGTAGTCTTCCTCTTTCATCAGCTTGGTCGGTGCATTGAGGATGTGCTTGGGCGGCAGCAGCGAGCCGAACTCCTTGGCAGCGCGCGTGGCCGCCTTGAAGGCGTTGTAGACGGCATTGGATTTGGGCGCGGTGGCGAGATAGACGGTGGCTTCGGCAAAAGCGAGTTCGCCCTCCGGCGAACCGAGATAGTCGTAGGCATCCTTGGCGGCATTGGCGACCACAAGTGCCTGCGGATCGGCGAGGCCAATATCCTCCATCGCCATGCGTACCAGCCGGCGCCCGAGATAAAGCGGATCCTCGCCGGCGTCGAACATACGGGCGAGATAGTAGAGCGCGGCGTCGGGATCCGAACCACGCACCGACTTGTGCAACGCCGAAATCAGATTGTAGTGGCCGTCCTGCCCCTTGTCGTAGATTGGCGCGCGGCGCTGAACGATGCGCTGCAGCCCATCGGTGTTGAAGACCTCGCCCGGTTTCGCGGCGCGCCAGACCTCCTCGGCCAGCGTCAGTGATGCGCGGCCATCACCGTCGCTCATCCTGATGAGCATCGCCCGCGCCTCGTCATCGAGCGGCAGCGCCCTGCCCTCGGTTTCCTCGGCGCGCGCCATGAGCTTGGCGATGCTCTCTTCCCCCAGCGAATGGAAGACCAGCACGCGGGCGCGAGACAGCAACGCGGCGTTCAGTTCGAAGGACGGATTTTCGGTCGTGGCGCCAACCAGCACGACGGTACCGTCCTCCATGACAGGCAGGAACCCGTCTTGCTGGGCGCGGTTGAAACGATGGATCTCGTCGACGAAAAGCAGGGTCTGGCGGCCGTTCGACCGCCTAAGCTTGGCCCCCTCAAACACCTTCTTCAAATCGGCGACGCCGGAAAACACCGCCGAGATCTGCTCGAAAGCCAAGCTGGTTTCGCCGGCGAGCAGCCGCGCTACCGTGGTCTTACCGGTGCCGGGCGGGCCCCAGAAAATCATCGAGCCGAGCGAGCCGGAACCAATGAGGCGCGTCAGCGCGCCGTCGGTGCCGGTCAGATGCTCCTGGCCAACGACCTCGCCCAAATTCCTCGGCCGAAGCCTGTCGGCCAGCGGCCTGCCAGGCGGCACTTTTTCCGGCTCATCAACGCTGAACAGATCGGCCATGCACTTCTTTTGGTTGGAGCCGATCGCTTCAGGGGATCGAACTCAGTAACGCAACACCTGCCGCAGTATCTGCCCACCACGCTCGACGGTAAAGCGCCACCAGCGTGTGTCCTGCTTGGCCGCTTGTTCCAGGGTGGCTGCTGTATCGATGGCGGTGCCATTCACTTCGCGCACGATGTCACCCGGCTGGAAGCCGAAATCGGCGGCTGGCGAATCGCGATTGATGTCGACCACGGTGACGCCCTTGATATCGGTGCGCAGGCCAAGACGCTGCGCCAGACGTGGCGACAGTTCAGCCACCTTGGCGCCGGAAAACGGGCTGCGTCCGTGCAGCGTGACTTCGGATGGCTTGGCGCCTTCCGGCGCGCGCTCCAGCGCGATGCCCATCGCTGCCTGCTGGCCTTTGCTCAGCACGGCGAAGTTGGCCTTGGTGCCGATTGACAGCGTCGCCATACGGAAGTCGAGCGCTTCAATGCTCTCGACCGGCTTGCCGTTGAGTTGCAGCACGACATCACCGGGTTTCAACCCAGCTTTGGCGGCCGGACCCGACTCGTCCACGGATGAAACCAGTGCGCCGGTTGGTTTCTCCATAGCGAGCGATTCAGCGATCTGCGGCGTCACCGCCTCGAATTCGGCACCGATATAGGGCCGCTCGAAGAAGGAAAGCCCAGCCTTGGCGGCATCGGCGAAGGCGCGCACCATGTTGGCCGGAATGGCAAAGCCAATGCCGATCGAACCGCCGCTGCGGCTGTAGATGGCGGTGTTGATGCCGATCAGCTGGCCGCCCATATTGATCAGCGCGCCACCGGAATTGCCGGGATTGATGGCGGCATCGGTCTGGATGAAGAAGCTGGAATCGGACACGCCGATATGGCTGCGCGCCAGCGCCGAAACAATGCCGCTGGTGGTGGTCTGGCCGACACCGAAGGGATTGCCGATGGCCAGCACAAGGTCGCCGACCTCAAGCGCGTCGGAATCGCCAATGGCGATCACCGGAAACGGCTTGTCGGATTCGATCTTAAGCACGGCAAGGTCGAGCGTCTCGTCCTTCAGCAGAACCTTGCTGGCGAATTCGCGACCGTCGGCGGTCGCAACCTTTACCTGGTCCGCATCCTTGATGACGTGGTAATTGGTGACCACGACGCCGGTTGGATCCACCAGCACGCCGGAGCCGAGCGAGGACTGCGCGCGTGGCTGTGAGCGGCCGAAAAACTCCTCGAAGAACGGATCGCCGTCAAAGGGCGACGTCACCTTGGCGGTCTGCGAAGCGTAGACGTTGACCACCGCCGGTGCCGTCTGCTTGACCAGCGGCGCGAAGGAAAGCTGCACCTCCTCGCGACCGAACGGCACGCGCTTGTCGGGACCAGAAGTACCGTTCTCGCCTTCGACGCCGTGCAGCAGGTCGGTCAGCACGTCGGACAGGCCCGGATCGGTCTTGGCAGCGTCTTCCGCGAACGCCTGCCTGACCACAGGTGCGGCTGCGAACGCCATCGCGGCGAAGAGCAGCACAAGGGACAGTCTTTTGGCGCGCATTGCGAATCCTCCAAGGCCAGTTCGAGCGCCATTGTCCCGACGATTGTGCAAAATGAAAGGCTAAGCCGCTGAAATCCGATTATTTCGGCTCAAATCGATCCAACCGCCACTTGCTGCTTCCAGAAAACGAAAAGGGGCCCGTGGGCCCCTTTGAATTCACTCTGCAAAGATAGTGCGATCAGGCAGTGGCAGCTTCCGAATCGGCGCCTTCTGCTTCGAGGCGGGCGCGGTCGCCGGCGCCCTTGGCCGAGGTATCACGATCGACGAACTCAATGACGGCCATGGCCGCGTTGTCGCCGTGGCGGAAGCCCGCCTTCATGATGCGCAGATAGCCGCCGTTGCGGGTGGCGTAGCGCGGTGCGATGGTGTCGAACAGGCGCTTGACGACGCCTTCGTTGCCGATCTGCGCGATCACCTGGCGGCGAGCGTGCAGGTCGCCGCGCTTGCCCAATGTTACCAGCTTCTCGACGATCGGACGCAGGTCCTTCGCCTTCGGCAGAGTGGTGACGATCTGCTCGTGCTCGAGCAGCGACACCGCCAGGTTGGCGAACATCGACTTGCGGTGGCTGATGCTGCGGGCGAAGCGGCGGCCTTTGAAACCGTGGCGCATAGCTCTTTTCCTTCTTCAGTTGTTCAAGAGGCCACGGCCTCTGATGGTTTTCCGCATGACCGTCGGATCGAGCGGCTTACGCCGCCGATCCTTGGAATTCATGCTCAGTATTGGTCTTCGTAACGCTTGGCGAGGTCTTCGATGTTTTCCGGCGGCCAGTCCGGCACTTCCATGCCGAGGTGCAGGCCCATCGCCGCCAGGACTTCCTTGATCTCGTTCAGCGACTTGCGGCCGAAGTTCGG
>JBDSLV010000422.1:0-11419 GCA_039916205.1 Mesorhizobium sp.
CCGATGGCAGCGTCAGCGTGTTCCGCCAGCCGTCCGGCAATTCCAACGGCAACACCGTCGACCGGCAGGGCCGGCTGGTGACGTGCGAGCATTCGGGCCGCCGTGTCAGCCGCACCGAGTTTGACGGTTCGGTCACCACCATCGCCGACAAATGGCGTGGCAAGCGGCTGAATTCGCCCAACGACGCCGTGGTGAAATCCGACGGTTCGATCTGGTTCACCGATCCGAGCTACGGCATCGACACCGATTATGAGGGCGACAAGGCCGAGAGCGAGATTGGCGCCTGCCATGTCTACCGGGTCGATCCCGGCACTGGCGAGGTCGAGGCTGTCATCACCGACATGGTCAGGCCCAACGGCCTCGCCTTCTCGCCGGACGAGAGCAAGCTCTATGTCGTCGACACGGGCCGCACGCACGGTGCGCAGAACCCGGCGCATATGCGGGTGTTCAATGTCGGCAAGGGTGGCAAGAAAGTGTCCGGCGAAAAGGTCTTCGCCGATTGCACCGCCGGCCTGTTCGACGGCTTCCGGCTCGACGAGGCCGGGCGGATCTGGTCGAGCGCCGCCGACGGCATCCATTGCTACGACCCGGACGGCACATTGATCGGCAAGGTCAAGGTGCCGGAAGTCACCGCCAATTGCGTGTTCGGCGGCAACAAGCTGAACTGCCTCTACATCGCCGGCACCACCTCGCTCTACATGGTGCGGCTGATGGTCAACGGCGCCAGGACGTATTGAGCGAGCGCCGAGCAATCAGACAACAGGGTAACCAGGGAGGCAGCCATGCCGTTCGTCAACATTCGCATCGTCAAGGAAGTGATCGCCGCCGATCCAGCGGGCAAGAAGGCCGATATCGCCAAAAAAGTCACGGCGGCCATCATGGATGCCACCGGGCTGGGCAATGCCGATGTCTGGGTGGTCTTCGAGGAGGTCAACGCGCGCGACTGGTATGTCGGCAAGACGGATGTCGAGACATTGCGAGCGAAGAAATAGAGCGCCGAGCCGGATGAGGGGTGCTTGAAGAAATGATGCGGCAGTAATTCCGCACCGTTTCATCGGCCGTCTCACCTGCTGGAACACCCCTCATCCGACCTCGCTTCACGAGGCCACCTTCTCCCACAGGGGGAGAAGGGAGGACGCGATGCTCAGCGGGTGACAATAAACTCGGCGAACCCCGCAAGCGCCTCACGCATCGCCAACCTGTTGGCCGGTTCCACCAGGATCTTGTCGAATTCCGCTGGCTTCTTGCCGATCAGGGCGATCTCAAGCGCCGTGTCTTCATAAAGCGCGAACGACATCGTCCGCATGATTTCGGCCAATGCGGCGCGGGCGTAAAGCGATCGTGGCGAGGCGTGCACCAGCACCGCTGGCTTGTCGACGGCGGCGTCGCGCGACACCAGCCAGTCGAGGGCGTTCTTCAGCCCACCCGGCACGCCATGCGCATATTCCGGACAGGAGACGATGATGCCGTCGGCGCTGCTGACGGCGTCGATCAGCGCGGAAGCCTCGCCCGGCGTGCGCTCGCCTTCGTCGTCGGGGTTGAAGATCGGCAGGCGGCCGAGCCCGTCATAGACGGTGACGCCACAGCCAGCCGGCGCGTTTCGCGCCAGCGCCGTGACCAGCGCCGAATTGGTCGAGGCCGCCCGCAGGCTGCCCGATATGGCAAGGAGGTTGAGCAAGGCTGGTCAGTCCGGACGAATCGTTGGGAGAAAGCCTACCACATGGTCTGCTTGTAGCTGTCGTCCAGCCAGCGGTCGGTCGCTTCGACGGAATCGGCCAGCGCCAGCTGGTCGCGCAGGATCTGGCCGAGCGTCGGCAGGGTCGCGCGGTCGTACCAGGTGTCGGGCTTCCACAGATCGGAGCGCATGAACGCCTTGGCGCAATGCATGTAGGCTGCCTTGACCGCGACTACGATGACGCTTTGCGGCTCCCTGCCATCGACAGAAAGGCGCTCGCGCAAGGTTGCGTCGACGGTGATGCGGGCATCGCCGTTGACGCGCAGCGTCTCGTTCATGCCGGGAATGAGAAACAGCAGTCCGACCGACGGGTTGAGCAGGATGTTCTCAAGCGTATCTAGCCGGTTGTTGCCGGGCCGGTCGGGAATGGCGATGGTGCTGTCGTCGAGAATGGCGGCAAAGCCCGGCCGGTCGCCTCCTGGCGTCACGTCGGAATTGCCTGATCCATCGGATGAGCCAATCAGCACGAACGGACTCTTGCCGATGAAGGATCGGCTATGGCCGTCCAACGCCTTGAGCTCCTTGCGGATCGAGCCGTCAGTCGGCCGAGGCGTCTTGTAGATCGTCCTCAACTCATCGCGCGTCGAGACGAATTCCATCGCAGTCTCCTCCTAGTCTGCTCTACTTACCGGCCTTCTCCCCGGTCCTGTCATCAAGCGAATGGCGCAGGATCAGCGGCATCTGGCTGAAGGTGAACAGAAGCGTGATCGGCATGATGCCCCAGACCTTGAACGTAACCCAGGCATCGGTGGAAAAATTGCGCCACACAACTTCATTGACGATGGCCAGAAAGAGAAAAAACAGGCCCCAGCGGAAGGTCAGTTTGCGCCAGCCTTCGGCATCGAGGCTGAAGGCCGAATCGAAGACATAGCCAAGCAGCGACTTGCCGAAGTAAAGGCCGCCAAGCAGCGCGCCGCCGAACAGTGTGTTGACGATGGTCGGCTTCATCTTGATGAAAATGTCGTCCTGCAGATAGAGCGTCAGCGCGCCGAAGATGAGGACGACGACGCCCGACACCATCGGCATGATCGGCAAGGTGCGGACCAGCAGCCATGAGGCGACCAGCGCGATGACCGTCGCGGCCATGAACAGGCCGGTGGCGACAAAGATCGGGCCGCCGAACTCGGCTAGGACAGGGAATTTCTGCACCAGCCACTCGCCGCGCGCATTGGCGAAGAAGAAGACCATTAAAGGTCCAAGCTCAAGCACCAGCTTGAGCACCGGATTGACGCCTTCCTTCTTCTCTTTTTGCGGATCGGAGGGATCGCGCTCGAGGATAGGTGGGTTCATGAAATCTCTTTCTTGCGCATGATCCGATCCGGAAAGCCTTTCAGCTTGCCGGGATATGCTTGTTAGGCCACTCCAGCGATCGCCCGGGCGAATTCGCTTGCCGAGAAGGGTTCGAGGTCGTCGACCTGTTCGCCGACGCCGATGAAATAGACCGGCAATTTATGCTTTGCCGCGATTGCCACCAGAATACCGCCGCGCGCCGTTCCGTCCAGCTTGGTCATCACCAGGCCGTTGACGCCGGCGATATTGCGGAAAATCTCGACCTGGTTGAGCGCGTTCTGGCCGGTGGTGGCGTCGACCGTCTGCAGCACCGTGTGTGGCGCTTCGGGATCGAGCTTGCCCAGCACACGGACGATCTTTTCGAGTTCCGCCATCAGCTCGGTCTTGTTTTGCAAGCGGCCGGCGGTGTCGATGATCAGCACGTCGGAGCCGGCTTCCCTGGCCTTTTCGAAGGCATCGTAAGCGAGCCCGGCGGCATCGGCGCCGAGTTTCGAGGCGATGACAGGCGATTTGGTCCGCTCGCCCCAGATTTTCAATTGCTCGATCGCCGCGGCACGGAACGTGTCGCCGGCGGCGAGCATCACCGACAGGCCGCCATCGGTCAGCTTTGCCGCCAGCTTGCCAATGGTCGTGGTCTTGCCGGTGCCGTTGACGCCGACCACGAGAATGACATGCGGCTTGTGCGAGAGGTCAAGCTCAAGCGGCCTGGCGACATGGGTCAGCACCTTCTCCACCTCGGCCGCCATGATGGCGCGCACTTCGGTGTCGGAGACGTCCTTGCCATAGCGGCTGGCGGCGAGCGCGTCTGTGACGCGCAGCGCCGTCTCCATGCCGAGGTCGGCACGGATCAGCACGTCCTCGAGGTCCTGCAGGGTCTCGTCATCGAGTTTGCGCTTGGTGAAGACGCCGGCGATGTTGCCGGTGAGCTCGCGGGAAGAGCGGGCAAGCCCGTCCTTCATGCGCTGGAACCATGAGCGCCGCGCCACCGGCTCCGGCGCCTTTTGCGGTTCCGCCTTCTGCTCGACCTTTTTGGCGACGGTCACCTTGCCGGCAGCGGGTTTTGGCTCTGGCGTCGGTTGCGGGACGGCCTGCGGCTCCGGTGCGACCTCGGCGACAACCGGCTGCGTCTCGACCGGTGCGGGCTGACGGATGGGAGGCGCGATTTCGGCCGGCGGAATTTCAGGCGAAGGCGGCGCTGGCTCGATCTCGGCAGGGGGTGCCGGCACTTCAATCGGCGCCGGTTCGGGCTGCCTTTCCGGCTCGGCGGGGACGATTTCGGGGCGCTCCGGCGCGGGAGACGGAATCTCCCGCGGAGCCGGTTCTGGCTTGGGCTCAGGAGCGGCCGGCGGCGCTGGAATTTCTTCCGGTACGGGCTCTTCGACTGGTGTTGGTGCCGGCTCCTCGGCGGGAGCGGGCTCCGGCTGAATCTCGGGTTCAACCGGCTCTTCGATCGGCGTCGCGGGCGCTGACGGTTCCGGCGCGGGCTCCTCGATCGGAGTGGGTTCCGGCAGGATCTCAGGCTCTGCCGGACTGATCGGCTCGGGTTGCGGCTCCACGATCGGTGCCGGCACCGGCTCTACGGGCACTTCGACAGAAGGTGCGGGCGCTACGTCGTCGTGCGTGTCTTCGCGCTTCAGAAATTCCGGAACAACCTGGTCGGCGGCCGGCTTCAGTGCGTCGAGCGCTTCCCATTTGATCGGCGGCAGCGGAGCGGTCTCGTCGATCCGCTCTTCGACAACCTCTTTCTTGCCGAACGAAAATATCTTCTTGAAAAAACCAGCCATGCTTTTGCGTTTCTCAGGCGGCGTGAGCGGCAAGCGGCGCCGCGATCAGCCGGATACCATCATGGCCGGATATCTCAGCCTCGAAAATATCGCCGGGCGCGCCCACGGGAAACGCAGCCGGCGTGAAACCTTCGGTGCGGCCGAGACCGTTGCGCTCGACCAGGATCGACTGGCGCGTTCCGGTAAGCGTTGCCAGGTGCCGGCCATAGGCCGCTTCGCCGGTAGCGCGCAGCCTTGCGGCACGCTGCTTGACCACCTCGCGGCGCACCTGCGGCATGCGTGCGGCGGGCGTGCCCTCGCGCGGGCTGAACGGAAAGACGTGAAGATGGGTCAGGCCGCACTCCTCGACGATCTTTTCCGAATTTTCGAACATTTCATCCGTTTCGGTCGGGAAGCCGGCGATGATGTCGGCGCCAAAGACGATGTTGGGGCGCAGCTTGCGCATGTCCTCGCAGAAGCGGATCGACTGGTCGCGCGAATGCCGGCGCTTCATGCGCTTCAAGATCATGTCGTCGCCCGACTGCAAGGACAGATGCAAATGCGGCATCAGCCGAGGCTCGGTGGCGATAGCATCGAGCAGATCGTCGTCGGCTTCGATCGAATCGATCGAAGACAGCCGCAGGCGCTTCACGTCGGGTACCTGCCTCAGGATGGTTTTCACCAGTTTGCCGAGTCTTGGCGCGCCGGGCAGGTCGGCGCCGAAACTGGTCAAGTCGACACCGGTCAGCACGATCTCGGCGTAGCCATTGCCGGCAAGCCGCTTGACCTGCTCGACCACAGCGCCCATCGGCACGGAGCGTGAGTTGCCGCGGCCATAGGGAATGATGCAGAAAGTGCAGCGGTGGTCGCAGCCGTTCTGCACCTGGACGAAGGCACGGGCGTGCCCCTCAATGGCGTCGACCATATGGGCGGCGGTCTCGCGAACCGAGAAAATGTCGTTGACGCGCGCCTTCTCGGTGTCGTTGACGCCGAAATCGGGCAGCGCGCGATAGGCGTTGGCCGTGAGCTTCTCCGCGTTGCCAAGCACGAGATCGACCTCGTCCATGGCGGCGAAATTCTGTGGTTCGGTCTGCGCGGCGCAGCCGGTGACGATGATGCGCGCCTGCGGGTTCTCGCGGCGCGCCCTGCGGATCGACTGTTTTGCCTGACGCACTGCCTCGCCGGTTACGGCGCAGGTGTTGAAGATGATGGCGCCGCCGGCCAGTTCGCCGAGGCCAGCACTTTCAGCCTCGTGCCGCATCACTTCGGATTCGTAGATGTTCAGCCGGCAGCCGAAGGTTACGACATCAACGCCCTTTGCGACACCTCTGGCGAGAGACGCCATCAGGCGGCGCTTTCAGTGTCGCGGGCCCAGGCGCCTGTCGAAGGATCGAAGTTGCCGGAAAATTCCCATTCGGCGGCACCGGTCAGGATGACGTGATCGTCGTCGCGCCACTCGACATGCAGCGAACCGCCGCCGGGGGTCATCAGATTGACACTGCGGCCGGTGCGTCTGGTGCGGGCGGCCGCCACCACGGAGGCGCAAGCCGCCGAGCCGCAGGCCTTGGTCAGGCCGGCGCCGCGCTCCCAGGTCCGGATGATCATGCTGTCGGGCGACGTCACCTGCGCGATGGTGATGTTGGCGCGTTCGGGAAACATCGGGTGGTTTTCCAGAAGCGGTCCGAAGCGCTCCAGTTCATAGGACCAGACATCGCGGTCGACCCAGAAGATGGCGTGCGGGTTGCCCATCGAGACCACCGATGGCGAATGCAGCACCGGCGCGTCGATCGGGCCGATCTGCAGCTCGATCATGCGGGTGTCCCCGAACTCCTCGGCCAGCGGAATGTCCTGCCAGCCGAAGCGCGGCAGGCCCATGTCGACCGAGATCAGGCCGTCGGCGTGTTCCCTGGCGTTGAGGACGCCGGCCACGGTCTCGAAGGTGAAGGTCTTCTGGCCGGTTTCGGCGGCCAGCGCCTGGACGACGCAGCGCATGCCGTTGCCGCAGGCCTGTGCGCCGGAGCCGTCGGAATTCAGGATGTCGATGAAGAAGGCGGTACCCGCCGTTCTTGCGTCATGGATCGCCATGATCTGGTCGAACCTCGTCGCGGCATCGGCATTGAGCGCGATCGCGGCCCCTGGCGACACCTTTTCGGCACGGCCGCGCATATCGGCGACGATGATCTCGTTGCCGATGCCATTCATCTTGGCGAAAGGGGCCGTGCTTGCCATTGCTCCGGATAATCCATGTCTGTTTGGCGCTATATGGCGGAAACGGGCAGGAATTACCAGTGCAACGCGCCTTTCGTCACGGCGAAGTCGCCCGAAAACGCGCCAGTGGCGCCTCGGTTCCGTTGGCTGCGGAGCCTATGGCCTTGACCGATTAGCCGGCGATCTCGATGTCGGTGGTGAAAGGCGCCGTCTTGCTTGAGTTCTCGTCATGCATGACGAAGTCGCAGCGGTATTTGCCGGCCGGCAAGCCATCAAGGGAAAGGTCGAGTTTGAAGAACAGTTCGCGATTGTGCGAGCGTGAGGCGACCTGGACGCGGCCGATCTTTTCGAAGGTGCCGAGCTTTTCGCCCGATTCGGACAGGACTGTGAGGTCGACCGAGAGTGCGATCGAACTGTTGCCAAGGCCGTCCGAGCCATAGCCATAGCCGACCGGCTCCATATAGAGAGCGACCTGCTCGCCTGGTTTGTAAACATGGGTTGGGCGCTCGCTGTAGATGCCGAAACCCGTGGCCGAATCGACCTGCCTGACGTTCATCACGCCAAGCGGCATCGCCTTCCAGAGCGCTTCCTCGGCGCTGTTGAATTTTGCCAATGCACCAGCGCCGTCACCGGCCTGGAGAAGCTTCTCGGCCTCAGCCGCTTGATCGCTGATTTCGCCCGCGAAAGCCGCCGGCGCCGAAATCGCCAGCGCCATAAGCACCGCCACTGTCCATCTCATCCGAATCCACCCCTATGGTTCTCGAGGGCGGACCATCGGCGAAAATCGTGGTGGCGTAAACGGGTATCGAGCGGTTGCGAGCGCTATATCTCCGGCACGTCCCAGACCTCGCCCGGCCGCAAGGCGCGAAACCGGTCGCGCGGAATGTCGCGGTCATCGAGCGCCTCGCCAAGTTTCCTCGCGGGTTCGTCGAATGGTTCATCGGTGAGCTGGAAGGTGCCCCAATGGCAGCCGGCGGCATGGGCGGCATTGCAAAGTCTCATGCCTTGCACCGCCTCCTCCGGGTTTTGATGCTGCGGCGCCATGAACCAGCGGGGTTCGTAGGCGCCGATCGGCAGGATGGCGAAGCGGAAGCCGCCATGCTTTTCAGCCATCAGCCGGTAGTTGATGCCCTCATGGAAGCCAGTGTCGCCGGCGAAATAGATTTTTCCGGCCCGGGTCTCGATCACGAAGCCTGCCCACAGCGCCATACGCCGGTCGCTCGCGCCGCGCGCCGACCAGTGATGCACGGGCTCGACATGGACGGCAATGTCCTTGGCAATTTCGACGCGCTCGCCCCAGTCATGCGCGGTCATCCGCATGCCTGGTACGGCGCCGTCGATGATGGTGTCATTGCCGAGCGGCGTCAGCACTTGCGGATCGTGCTTAGCCTTCAACCGCTTGAGCGTTGCGAGATCGAGATGGTCGTAGTGATTGTGGCTGACCAGCACCAGGTCGATCGGCGGCAGCTCAGAAAAGGCGATGCCCGGCGGGTTGACCCGCTTGGGCCCGGCAAAGGAGAGCGGCGAAACGCGCGGCGACCAGACCGGGTCGGTCAGGATGTTGAGGCCGGCGGTCTGGATCAGCAGGGTGGAATGGCCGACCATGGTCAGCCGCAGTCCGCCGCCGTCGATGCGCGCCACGGGTTCTGCCAAATCGAACGGGCTCGGATTGGCCGCCGGCCATTTCGAACGCTCGCCGCTCAGTTGCCATTTCAAAAGGTCGGTGAAGCGGCCGGGCGGCTGGCCGTCCGGGTTGAAGAACAAGGTGCCGTCGAAATGGTCGCTTGGCGGGCCGCTGTAATAGCGGTTGGCGGCTCTCTTTTTCGCAGCCAATTCTTGCGCCTCCAGCGGGTTTCGATTGCGAAGACATAGGCGCGATATCGGACTGCGCAAGCGAATCGAAACGCGATCCTCAGCATCCATCCTGGCCGCACCACCACATCCGGCAGCGCGATTGCGATAAATTTGCAACAAATGTCGCTGCAAACCGTATTTTAACCATATCGGGTTGAAATTTCGCCACCTTCTCCATCTTGGTGAGGGTGAGATTGCGCGGACGGCATCCCCCCAGCCGGATCCGACGGAGGTTGGAATGAATTTTTCGAAAAGCGGCCTGGTGGCCGTATCGCTGGCCGTACTTGTCGCGAGTGGTTGCACAACCTCGCGGTTCTCGTCGATGGATGACCAGCAGCCCGCGCCGCTGCAGCCGGCTCCGGCCGGCCAGGTGACTGGCAACCAGTTGCCGCCGCCGGCCTCGCCCGGCACCACCGACCCGTCACAATTCCCGACGGCGCCGGCGAATACGCAGGTCGCGTCCTTGCCACCGGACGGCACCGCGCCAGCAGGTGCGTCGGATCTGACCGCAGCCAGTGTCGCCGGTGTCTGGAATGCCAGCGTTTCGGGCCAGAGCTGCAAGGTGGCGACGCCGCAGACCAAATTCGGCGCCGGCTTCCGCGCCGGTCCGTTGCACTGCCCGGCACCGATCGACGGCATCAAGTCGTGGAATGTCGCCGGCAAGCAGCTGACGCTCTATGACGAGAGTGGCGGCGCGCTGGCACGGCTCTATTCCTCGGGCGGGTCGAAATTCGATGGCCAGACTTCCAACGGCCTGCCCATCTCCCTTACAAGGTAGGCTAGGCTAGGCTGATATTCAGGTGTTGCCGGCCTGCGAACGGCGGTTTTCCGAGCTTCCGGTGCTCACGTACCCAATGTGCGCTCCGCTCCGGTTCTCGCAAATCACCGTTCTCGGCCTGACCGCCCTGAAGCGCCCTGCTCTGAACAACGACGTGACCGATGCATCTGCGTGACGGCCTTCAGACCCATGCGACCGTCAGGCAGCGCTACGACCATATGGTTACGACGGGCGCGATCGAGCGCGATCCGGCGCAAGAGCGGATCGCCGCGGCACTCGATAAGCTGACCGACGAGATTTCGGCAAAACGGCTGGCGCACAAATCGAGTGCGCTGGGCTGGCTGTTCGCCCGCAAGCGCGAAACGCACGAAGCCGTCAGGGGCCTTTACATCCATGGCGGTGTCGGCCGCGGCAAGACCATGCTGATGGACATGTTCTTCGAGCTGGTGCCGGTGCGGCGCAAGCGCCGCGTGCATTTCAACGATTTCATGGCCGATGTGCAGGACCGTATCCAGAAACACCGTCAGGCGCGCAAGGACGGCACGGTCAAGGAGGATGATCCGATCCCGCCCGTGGCCAGGGCGCTGGCCGAACAGGCCTGGGTTCTGTGCTTCGACGAGTTCTCTGTCACCGACATCGCCGACGCGATGATCCTGTCGCGGCTGTTCTCGGCGCTGTTTGCCAGCGGCGTGGTGCTGGTCGCCACGTCGAACGTGGCGCCGGAAAATCTCTATCGCGACGGGCTGAACCGCCAGCTCTTCCTGCCGTTCATCGCCATTCTGGAACGGCACGCGCAAGTGCTGGCGCTTGACGCCGACAAGGACTACCGGCTGGAGAAGCTCGCCCGCACGCCGGTCTATGTCACGCCGGCGGATGCCGCCGCCGACAAGGCGCTTGACGAGGCCTGGCAGGCAATGACGCGCGGTGCGCCAAGCCAGGAAATGTCGCTGACCGTCAAGGGACGGCAGGTGATCGTGCCGCGCGCGGCGGGAGAAGCGGCGCGCTTTTCCTTCGCCGACCTCTGCGAAAAACCGCTCGGCGCCCGTGATTACCTGGCGATTGCCGGGCACTTCTCAACCATCTTCATCGATCATGTG
Source organism: Mesorhizobium sp. (assembly GCA_039916205.1). Classification (GTDB taxonomy): domain Bacteria; phylum Pseudomonadota; class Alphaproteobacteria; order Rhizobiales; family Rhizobiaceae; genus Mesorhizobium. The sequence goes on from JBDSLV010000422.1 coordinate 10,726, forward strand.
CCCGTGCTCGGCGAAGGCCGGCGCAACGAGGCAAAGCGTTTCATTCTTTTGATCGACACGCTCTACGACCATCACATACGGCTGGTGGTGAGCGCCGAAGCCCAGCCGCCGCTGCTTTACGCCGCCAAGCGCGGCGTCGAGGTGTTCGAGTTCGAGCGCACGGCATCGCGGCTGATAGAGATGCAGAGCCGCGACTGGCTGGAAGACTGGGCGGAGCGCCAGAAGGCGCGGAAGCCTGAAGAGGAAGCGTCTCAGGCGCAGGCGTAACCTCGGACAATCGCTAAAGCTCGTAGGCATACATGACGAAGCTCTCGGCAGGCCCGCCGGGCTCCTTGCGTGACTCATAAAGCGCGCGGGCAGGAAGGTTGTCCGGCTCGGTGCCGACCCATGCCTCCTCGCAGCCATGCTCGCGACCGATGGTGAAAATCGCGTCGAGCATTTGGCGCGCGATGCCTTGTCTCTGGAAGGCGGGCGATACGCCGACTTCGTCGATGTAGAGTTCGCTTGCCTTGTCGGGATGGCGATGGATGACGGCGGCGCATTGGCCGACGACCACGCCGTCAGCCAAGGGCCACGATCATGAAATGGCCCGATTGCGCGAGATAGGTGGCAAGGCGCTCCGGCCTCACCGGCTCATCGAAGACATCGTCGGCAACCCGCATCACAAGGGCGTCATCGCCGGGGTTGAGCCTTC
>JBDSLV010000423.1:0-3627 GCA_039916205.1 Mesorhizobium sp.
TTCAGCCATATCGAAGGCGCTACCATCGCTTCGAATTGCGATGTCGGCCCATTCGCACGGCTGCGGCCAGGCGCTGATCTGAAGAACAAGGCCAAGGTCGGCAATTTCTGCGAGGTCAAACAGGCTGTTATCGAGGAGGGCGCCAAGGTCAATCACCTGACCTATATCGGCGACGCCCGCGTTGGCGCGGGCGCCAACATCGGTGCCGGCACCATCACCTGCAACTATGATGGTTATTCGAAATTCTTCACCGACATCGGCGAGGGCGCGTTCATCGGCTCGAATTCCTCGCTGGTGGCGCCAGTTACCATTGGCAAGGGCGGCTATATCGCCTCTGGCAGCGTCATCACCGAAAGCGTGCCTGATGACGCATTGGCCTTCGGCCGCGCCCGCCAAAAGACGATTCCGGGCAAAGGCAAGGAATTGCGCGAGCGCTTTGCCTCGGCCGCGGCAGCGAAGAAAAAATGAATATCGCAACACCGGCTGCCTGAAAAACCGAACAATCGCAGTAACCGGATTGCAACGGCGGTCTGTCATGGTGCATTCGAGCAGTAGCGTTCCCGCTGATACGGGACGAAATGCAATGTGACTTTCGCGGCGGGCCGGCCATCCCTAAATAGCGCTGGGTTTTCTGCAGGAATCGGGGGCAAGCGCCATGTGCGGTATCGTCGGAATTGTCGGCCACTCGCAGGTGGCGCCGCTCATTGTCGATGCGTTGAAACGCCTCGAATATCGCGGCTATGATTCTGCTGGCGTCGCCACGATCGAGCATGGTGAACTTGCCCGCCGCCGTGCTGAAGGCAAGCTGATCAATCTGGAGCGCCGGCTAAAGGACGAGCCGCTCGATGGCACGATCGGCATTGGCCACACGCGCTGGGCCACGCATGGCGTGCCCAATGAGACCAACGCGCACCCGCATTTTTCCAATGGCGTTGCCATTGTCCACAACGGCATCATTGAGAATTTCGCTGAGTTGCGCGACGAGTTGAAGCGCGACGGCTACGCGTTTTCATCGCAGACCGACACCGAGGTCGTCGCCCATCTGGTGGCGCGTGAACTCGCCAGGGGCTTGAAGCCGGTCGAGGCCGCGCATCAGGCGCTGAAGCGGCTGGAAGGCGCCTTCGCGCTGGCCATCATGTTCAAGGGCGATGAGGACCTGATCGTCGGTGCCCGCAATGGCCCGCCGCTGGCTGTCGGCCATGGCGATGGCGAGATGTTTCTGGGTTCGGATGCGATCGCACTTGCGCCGTTCACCAATTCGATCACCTATCTCGAGGATGGCGACTGGGCGGTGGTGCGCCGCGCAGGCGTCACCATTTTCGACATCGACGGCAATGAGGTTGCCCGCAAGCGCCAGCAGTCGCTTTCCACCAGCTTCATGGTCGACAAGGGCAACCGCCGCCATTTCATGGAGAAGGAAATCCATGAGCAGCCGGAGGTCATCTCCCACACGCTGGCGCACTACGTCGACTTCGTCTCCGGCGTCTCGAAGCCGCTCGAATTGCCGTTCGACTTCGCCAAGATCGACCGGCTGGCGATCTCAGCCTGCGGCACCGCGTATCTTGCAGGCCTGATCAGCAAATACTGGTTCGAGCGCTATGCGCGGCTGCCGGTCGACATCGATGTTGCCTCCGAGTTCCGTTACCGCGAAATGCCGCTGTCGAAGAACGATGCCGCCTTCTTCATCTCGCAATCGGGCGAAACCGCCGACACGCTGGCCTCGCTGCGCTATTGCCGCAAGGCTGGCATGAAGATCGGCGCCATCGTCAATGTGCGCGAATCAACCATGGCGCGCGAATCCGACGTCGTGCTGCCGACGCTCGCCGGACCGGAGATCGGCGTCGCTTCGACAAAGGCCTTCACGTGCCAGCTTTCCGTGCTGGCATCGCTTGCGGTCCGAGCCGGCGTGGCGCGCGGCACGATTTCGCGTGACGAGGAAAAGGTGCTGGTGCGCGCGCTGTCGGAAGCACCGCGTTATGCCAACCAGGTGCTGAAGCTCGAGGGCCAGATCGAAAAGATCGCGCGCGAGCTGTCGCACTACAAGAACGTGCTCTATCTCGGCCGCGATACCAATTTCCCGCTGGCCATGGAAGGCGCGCTGAAACTCAAGGAAATCTCTTATATCCATGCCGAGGGCTATGCCGCGGGCGAGCTGAAGCACGGCCCGATCGCGCTGATCGACGAGAACATGCCGGTGATCGTTATCGCTCCGCATGACCGCATCTTTGAAAAAACCGTCTCCAACATGCAGGAAGTGGCGGCGCGCGGTGGCAAGATCATCCTGATCACAGATGCCAAGGGCGCGGCGCAGGCGACGGTCAAGACGATGGAGACGATCATCCTGCCGGACGTGCCGGAAATCATCTCGCCGATCATCTACACGCTACCGATCCAGATGCTTGCCTATTTCGCCGCCGTGTTCATGGGCACGGATGTCGACCAGCCGCGCAACCTGGCGAAGTCAGTGACGGTGGAATAGGGCGTCTTTAAAAACTTCGCAGTTCCAAACCGGGGCGCGGTTCACTAATGTTGCGGTGCAATCCGCGCTTCCGGTGAACCATGTCCGACGCTCCAAAGACTTCCGGCATGACCCGGCTGAGGAATTATTTCCTTACAGGCTTCATCGTCTGCGCGCCGCTGGCGATCACCGCCTATATTGCCTGGTCGTTCATCGGCTGGGTGGATTCGTGGGTAAAGCCCTATATTCCGGCGCGCTACAGCCCCGACACCTATCTGCCGTTTCCGGTTCCGGGGTTCGGGCTGATCGTCGCCTTGATCCTGATCACCCTCATCGGCTTCCTGGCCGCCAATATCGTCGGCCGGGCCATCGTCAATTTTGGCGAACGCCTGCTTGGCCGCATGCCGCTGGTGCGCGGCATCTATGGGTCGCTGAAGCAGATTTTCGAGACCGTGCTGTCGAACAAGGGCGACATGTTCAGCCAGGTCGGGCTGGTCGAGTATCCGCGCAAGGGCGTCTGGTCGCTGGTCTTTGTCGCCGGCGAGAAGGAAACCGAGATCAACCAGAAACTCGACCAGGAAGGCGATCCGCTGATGGCCGTGTTCATGCCGTGCACGCCCAATCCGACCACCGGTTTCCTGATGTATGTGCTGAAGTCCGACATCGTGCTGCTCGACATGACGATCGAGGACGGCGCCAAGTTGATCGTCTCGGCCGGGCTGGTCGTGCCTGAAATCAGGACGGATCTGGTGACGGTAAACGGCGAGGCCATCCATGGAGCGCTCGCCAATCCGCCGCTTGCCAATCCGCCTCTCGATGGACGTCAGCCGGCGCGCAAGAGTCGCACCGCTTCATCGCGGCCGAACAAGTAGAGCAGCAGGCGCAAGGCTTCGCCGCGTTGGGATTGCAGCTCCGGATCGCGCGACAGAATGAGCCGCGCGTCGTCGCGGGCGGCCTCCAGCAGATCGGCATGCGCCTCGATGCGTGCCACCTGGAAGCCGGGCGTGCCGGACTGGCGGGTGCCGAGCAATTCGCCTTCGCCACGCAGTTTCAGGTCTTCCTCGGCGATCAGGAACCCGTCCTCGGTGTCGCGCATCACCGACAGCCGGCGCTTGGCCGTCTCGCCGAGCGGGTCCTTGTAGAGCAGAACGCAGGACGACTTGATGTCG
>JBDSLV010000424.1:0-3276 GCA_039916205.1 Mesorhizobium sp.
GAGTGGCAGGATTTGAACCTGCGACCCCCTCGTCCCGAACGAGGTGCGCTACCAGGCTGCGCTACACTCCGTGACCAGACCGCGGGCTTATAGCCGCCGCCCTCCGTTCCTGCAAGCGGCAATGACAACGCTTCCGTCGTAATCGTCAGCTTTCTTCTGGTTCCCACGCAGCCAGCCCGTTTCCCTTAACGGCGTGGCATCCATTGATCCCATCCTCCCTGGGCTAGCCATTCTTTGACGAAACAGAGGCTGGCCCTAGTTTGATGCTAGGATCAGGCCGGCAATGCGACAGACCCTGGGGCAGATTGCGGACATGAGATTGATTTCAACGACAGGCCTGCTGCTAACCGCGTGTGTTGTAGCAGGCTGCTCCTCGCTTGGCGGAACGGTCGATCCGGCCAAATACGATCAAATGACCTGCCCAGAGCTCAACAGCGCCCTGGGGGACGTATCGCGCGACATTTCTCAAACAGCCGTTACGCGCGGCAAGGTCGCGCAGACCAGTGTTCCCAACTGGCTGCTCGGCGGATCGCGCGTTGTGACCGCCGTCGCCTCCCGCGAAACAGCCAGAATCGATCGGTTGAAGCAGCAGGCAGAGGCCATTCGCTCCGCGAGAAACCGCGGATGCGCGACGGCGAAATGAATTCCGGTCCGATCGCCGACGGCGCGACAGTCGCTGCTCCAAGTTTGGCAAACTAGGAGTTCGGTCGAAAGTGCCGCCAGAGGTGGCTGACTGTCGAAGCGACGGACCCTGTCCGGCGCGGGATCGCAATGACCGCGTCCATCGATTTTTCGAAGTCATCGATCATGGACGCCAATAAATTCGAGAGCCCTGGCTGACCATGAATTCGGTCAAAAACGCTGTCATAGTTCGCAAAAACATCAGCCGTAACTTCAGCGATATCTTCGTATCGGCACCAAATTACATGCTCGTGATACGGAATATTTTCTCGCAGCGGCACGTCTTCGCTGACAACAACACAGCCCTGCGACAAGGCCGGCAGCACCCGGAATTCCTCAATGGAATGATGGTGCCAGGTTTGATGCGCATTCACCACTATCTTGGCGTCTTGATATGTCGATCGCAGCGCATCCAGATCATAAATGCCCTGAACATTCCTGTACCCCGGAATTCTTCTTTCGAGGCTCTCCACGAGAGATGCCCGCCTTGGTTCCTGCGTGTTGATGATGTTGGTCATCACGTCGATGGCCCTTGCCGTGCCATTGGAATATTCGAAAGGAATGGCCGGCCCATAGACAATCTTTCGCTCAATGGCCGGCTTGAAAATTTTGCTCGTGCGAATATTCACGATATTCGGCACGTTGTATTCGATGATTACATCGGCGGATTTATATTGACGCTCGTTGACGACCCGTACGAGGTAATTCTCCGCGCTGTTGAAAATGGACGGTATGCGCCCAGCCTTGCATTTTCGAGGAATTCCACGGCCACCGGGGAGCACCAGATTGTGCTCATCCTGCAAGAACACGGTGAAATCCTCTTCGCGCTCCCCACGCTTGGCGAAGTAATTCAGCACGACGGGAAGATTGGTCACAAGCGGATGAGCATTCAGATATTGCATGTCTCATTGCCTTCGGGACGCACGTGCCGGCTGGAGTTGCGATTGACGCGGAGCGCCGCCAAGTCTCAAGACCGCCCGAGCCGTTTGAGCAATCCCAGATAGGCGCGGTCGGCAAGGGTCAGCGCGAAGTCCCCTTGCCCAACCTTGGCTTGGAAGAAGCGCTCGATACGGGGTTCAACCTGGCTGCGCAGTCGCCGCTGCGGTGAACTTGCAAAGGATGCGCTGCCATGGTGATAGAGCGCGCCATCGAGGTAATAGTGCCCTCTCTTGCCGCGAAAAGCCCGGGCCGGCTCATCCCACTGCACCTTGTAGTCCAGCTTGGAGAGCTGAAGTCCTATCAGACGGCCGGTATCGATACCCACCTCAAGCAAGCCCTCGCTGAAATTCAGTTCGGGAAGAACCGCAGTCGGCAACACCATGAAACAAGGGTGAGACAATCCATGTTTCAGGGGGTCTCGCGCCACGATCGCCTGGTGATCGCCGAGCAACAGGGTCACGCGATCGAGCCAGTCCGCGGCGATCGGAAAACAATCGGAATCGAGCAGGATGATATGGGTCGTGGCATATTTCAGCTGCCTGCATCGGTCCAGCGCGGCGGCATGGTCATGGCCGAGCCGGTCGATCTGCACTTGGTCTTTCGGAAACGTCAGCACCTCGGGATGCCCGGGCAGCGCGGCGAGCTTGCGGGCGGTCTCGGCGTTTCTATCCTGATCGACAATGCGGATTGCCCGCAGCGAAGCGGGCAGCGACGCCGCGCCGACCCGGGCGGACATCTGCTCGATCCAGAACATGTCGCCGAAGTGCGCCGAGACCAGGGTGAAGCTCTTCGGCTCGTGAAACATACCGCCATCTTTCAACGATCGTGCTGTCGACCAAGGCACGCTGGGCCAGCCAAAACCGTTCCAGAGAGCATATCTGCGCATACAGGCATTTCAGACGCAATTGGCAGAAATCAGCGCAGCATCACCAGTCGGAAAGGACCATGGGCCGGCCACAGCCAGGGCGGAATTTCGATCTGCCAGTCTGGCACTTCAGGCGCTCAGCCTAAACCGCGTAACATCGATGGCCGCCGCCATCAGCGTCTGTGTGTAGATATCCTGCGGGTTGCCGAAGATCGCCTCTGTCGGGCCCTCTTCGACGATCTTACCCTGTTTCATGACGATGATGTAGTCCGCCATGGCACGCACGACCGACAGATCGTGACTGATGAAGAGGTAGGACAGTTCATGATCGGCCTGCAGCTTGCGCAGCAGTTCGACGATCTGTTTCTGCACGGAGCGATCAAGCGCCGAGGTCGGCTCGTCGAGCACCACCACCTTGGGCTTCAGGATCATGGCGCGGGCAATGGCGATGCGTTGCCGTTGTCCGCCGGAGAATTCATGCGGATAGCGGTTGCGCGTGTTGGGATCGAGCCCGACTTCGCGCAGCGCCTCGACCGCGCGCAGGTCGCGCTGCTTACCTGAAAGGTTCGGTTCGTGTACCAGAAGCCCTTCGGTAATGACTTGGCCGATGGTCATGCGTGGCGACAGCGAACCGAACGGATCCTGGAAAACCAGCTGCAATTCACGCCGCAGCGGCCGCATCGCCCGGCGGTCGGCACCGGAAATGTCGCGATCAACGAAGCGGATGACACCGTCACTCGGCAGGAGCCGCAGCAGGGCGCGGCCGAGCGTTGATTTCCCCGAACCGGATT
>JBDSLV010000425.1:0-4366 GCA_039916205.1 Mesorhizobium sp.
GTTGCGGACTAAGGCATGATCCCGGGATAGTCCGGTTCGTGCCGAGGCGGATGGAACAGCTCTGGAGCATGATCCCGAAAAGTGGGTACCGGTTTTCGGAAAGATCATGCTCAAACAAACAGATAGAGCCTCATTCCGATTTCGTCGGGATGGACCAGGCTCTGGACTAGCAAGGAAGGCTGCAAACCCGTGAAATCATGGTCCCCCTACGCCCTGCTGGTCATCGCTGCCATCGCGCTCGACCAGTGGGTAAAATACCTGGTTGAGACCGGCCTCGCCTTTCAGGAAAAGCTTGATCTCGTGCCTTTCCTGGCGCTGTTTCGCACCTACAACATCGGCATCGCCTTCTCGATGTTCTCGTCCTTCGGCGATATCGGCCTGATCGTCATCTCGCTTGGCGTCGTCGCCTTCGTGCTCTATCTCGCCACCCGCACGCCAGCCGGCCATGTCCTTGCCCGCACTGGCTTTGCGCTGATCGTCGGCGGCGCGCTCGGCAACCTGATCGACCGTGCCACCTACGGCCACGTCATCGACTACATCCTGTTCCACACACCGGTCTGGTCCTTCGCCGTCTTCAATCTCGCCGATGCCTTCATCTCGGTGGGTGCGGTGCTGGTGGTGTTCGACGAACTCTTCGGCTGGCGGCGTGAGGCCAAGCCGCAAGGTCCGGACGCTTGAACGATTGACCTCGGGCCACCGGCATCCCACAGTTGGCCTGTCACCAGTTCGAGAGAAAAAATGCCCGAAACCTTCAAAGCCATCCTCGTTTCGCGTGATGCCGAGAAAAATCAATCGGTGGCGGTGACCGACCTCACCGAGGCCGACCTGATGGAAGGCGACGTCACCGTCGAAGTCGAAGCAACGACGGTGAACTACAAGGACGGCCTCGCGATATCAGGCAAGGCGCCGGTGATCCGCCGCTGGCCGCTGGTGCCGGGCATCGATTTCTCAGGCACGGTCATTTCCTCTTCCCACCCCGACTGGCGCAAGGGCGATCAGGTCATCCTGAACGGTTGGGGCGTCGGCGAAACCCATTTCGGCGCTTACTCCAAGCGTGCCCGCGTCAAGGGCGACTGGCTGGTGCCGCTGCCGCAAGGCATGAGCCCGCATGATGCGATGGCGGTCGGCACGGCCGGTTATACCGCCATGCTGAGTGTCATGGCGCTGGAACGGCACGGCATCTTGCCCGATCGCGGCCCGGTGGTGGTGACCGGCGCCGCCGGCGGCGTCGGCTCGGTCGCGGTCTCGCTCTTTTCCAGCCTCGGCTACCATGTCATCGCCTCCACCGGCCGCAATGCCGAAAGCCCCTATCTGATCGACCTCGGTGCGGCGGAAGTGATTTCGCGCGACGAGCTTGCCCTGCCGGCCAAGCCGCTGGCCAAGGAACGTTGGGCCGGTGGTATCGATGCTGTCGGCAGCCACACGCTGGCCAATGTGCTGTCAATGACGTCCTACGGCGGCGCGGTGGCTGCTTGCGGTCTTGCCGGCGGCATGGACCTGCCATCGAGCGTCGCACCCTTCATCCTGCGTGGCGTTTCGCTGCTCGGCATCGATTCCGTCATGGCGCCAAAGGTGGTGCGTATCGAAGCCTGGCGCCGCCTCGGCACCGACCTCGATCTGCAGAAGCTTGCCAGCCTGTCCACGACCATCGGTTTCGACAGCATTATCGCCGCCGCGCATGATATAGTCGATGGCAAGATCCGGGGCCGTGTCGTCGTCGACATGTAAGCCGGCTCAAAGATAACGACGGGGGATGGATCGTTGGGTGATGGACTATTTCGGCCCTGGCAGCGCCGGAATCCGCGCATCCGCTAAAATTCGAACGATCCGCCGCAATCTTCCATAATCTCTGTCTGGCAAGGATTTCGCATGATCGCGGAATCCGGCATCAGAGAGACGGGCAATGCCGAAGACGTCGACGGGGTGAGCCCCGAGGCGCCGAGGCGGCGTGTTGTCGCAGCGCCGCCGCTGGCACCGGAGCTGACGCCGACCAGTCCTGAAGGCCTGCCGTTCCTGACATTCATCGCCGTCCTGGTTCTGGCTGGCCTGGCGCACCTCACCGGAGCGCCGATCTTCATCTCCATAGCGTTGCTGGCGACCGGAATGGCTGGTCTTGGCCTGCATCTGCGCGGCAGGCGCGCCGAGCGCCGCACGGCGGCACTTCTCGACGAAACGTCGGCCCGCAGCCGCGCCGAGATCGAGACCTTGGCCGACCGCATGTGGGAGATGCAGGAGAGCGAGGAGCGCTTTCGCGGGTTGATCGACGCGCTGGGCGATCTTGTCATCCACCGCGACCGCGACGGCCACATCGTCTATGCCAACAAGGTCTTCGCCGATCTCGTCGAAACCGATCCACGCGATCTGGCCGGCAAGACCCTGGTGGAACTCGGCATCGACGTCGGCATCGTGCCCGATGCCGCCTTTTCAGATCACGAGTGCCTGAGTTCAACCGACGTTGCCATTCGCACGCCAACTGGTCCGCGCTGGTTCTCCTGGATCGAGCTGTCGGTGCGCGAAAAGGACAGCGGCGCCGTCTCGCATCGCGCCATCGCCCGCGACATCACCGCCCGCAAGCGCGCCGAATCATCGCTGATCACCGCGCGGGAGCGCGCCGAATATGCGAGCCAGGCCAAGTCACGCTTCCTCGCCACCGTCAGCCATGAAATCCGCACGCCGATGAACGGCATCATGGGCATGGCGAAATTGCTCGCCGACACCAGCCTGTCTCCCGAACAGCAGACCTATGTCGGCGCCGTCTCGACCTCGGCCAGTGCACTTCTCGCGCTGATCGAGGACCTGCTCGATTATTCCAAGATTGAGGCCGGCCGCTTCGATCCCGAGCCGCAGCCGATGTCGGTGCGCGAGATCGCCGACAACATCATCGAATTGCTGGCCGCCAAGGCCTTTGCCAAGGATATCGGTCTCGGCTGCCATGTCGAACCCGATGTGCCGCAGATGATCACCGCCGACCCGGGCAGGGTCAGGCAGGTCCTGCTCAATCTGATCGGCAATGCCATCAAGTTCACCGACAGCGGTGGCGTACTGGTGAGCATTGCCCGTGTCCGTACCGAGACCACGGACCGCATATGTTTCACCATCACCGATACCGGCCCCGGCATGCGCGAAGACGACATGGAGCGCATCTTCGAGGAATTCGAACAGGCTGATGGCACTTCGACACGATCGCATGGCGGCGCCGGTCTTGGCCTGGCCATTTCCAGGCGTCTGGTGATCGCCATGGGCGGCGCGATTTCCGTATCCAGCCGGCTTGGTCAGGGGTCTGAATTCGTCTTTGAAATCCCCGCCATAGCGGCCACCGGGGCGCCGCAGAGCCGGCAGAATGCATTGTCAGGCCGGCACGCGGTCATCCTGTCGAAAAATGCCGTGGAGGCCGATGCCATCGCCCGCACCATTCGAGCCAATGGCGGCATGGTCGCTATCGCCACCACGGCAGCCCAGGCCGCGCCATTCGCGGTCAATTGTGATGTGCTGCTGATCGACGCGGCGATGGAAGAGAGCGACGGACGATTGCTCAAACGCCTGCGCCAGAACGGCTTCACCGACTGTGAAGCGATCACCATGATTGCACCGACCGATCGCGGCATGCTTGGCGAATTCAGGGCCAGCGGCTACGCAACCTTCCTGGCGAGGCCGGTGCGTGGCGGAACGCTCTTGCGCGTGCTTCTGAGCAGGAATGCACCTGATCTCGGCCAGCCACCGCCGGAAAAGCGCCGTGCGCCCGCTCACCGTGCCACTGGCATCCGCCAGCAGGGCCTGTCGGTGCTGATCGCCGAGGACAATGATATCAACGCCATGCTGGCGCGTGCCACGCTGTTGAAGGCCGGGCATCGGGTGCAAGTGGTCGGCAATGGCAAGGCCGCTGTCGAGGCTGTCACCGGCGCCGGCCACAAGCAGCGTTTCGACGTGGTGTTGATGGATCTGCACATGCCGGTCATGGACGGGTTGGATGCCATCGCGGCCATCCGGCGCCACGAGGAAGAAACCGCCGCCCCGCCGGTTCCGATCATGGTGCTGTCGGCGGATAGCCAGGAAAAAACCCGCCATGCCGTGCTTGCGCATGGCGCCAGCGGCTTCGTCACCAAGCCGCTCGATCCCGATGCACTGGTCCATGCCGTCGAGGGTCAGGTCGCGGCTTGAACTCCCGCGGGTGCGGTCTTCCCTCACGTAACGTAGCCGGTTGAGAGCATTCGCCAGCCGACGAAGTATTGCCCGAAGCGTCGTATCACGGTACTGTCACAATCCTGTTGCACCTACACCGTATCCCCGTGCCAAGAGGGATGGCTCGAAGGAGAATCACTCGTGCATACAGTTATGCCGGAATGTGACACTCGGCCGAACGCCAGCA
>JBDSLV010000426.1:0-3224 GCA_039916205.1 Mesorhizobium sp.
GCATCACGCGCCAGCATGTTCTCGACCATGACGCGGCCGGTATGGGCATAGGCGTCGGCCAGCCCCATCTCGGCCTGCGCGTAGAACGCTTCCTTGCCGACCTTCACCACCAAAGATGATTTGGAAGCAATGGTTTGCGCATATTTGGTGACGATCTGATTCAGGTACTCGCGCGGCACGACACGGTTGACCAGGCCGAACTCCTTGGCGGTCGCGGCGTCGATGGTCTCACCGGTCAAAAGCATCTCCATCGCGTGCTTGCGCGAGACGTTGCGCGACAGCGCCACCATCGGCGTCGAGCAGAACAGGCCAATGTTGACGCCCGGCGTGCAGAAGGTCGCGTCATGCGATGCGATCGCCAGGTCGCAACTGGCGACCAGTTGCAGCCCGGCGGCGGTGGCAAGACCGTCGACCTCGGCGATGACAGGCAAGGGATGGCGCACGATCGTCTGCATCAAAGCGGCGCAAGCAGCAAAGGTTTTCTCGAAGAAGGCCCTGCCCCGGTCTGGATCGGCGCGGCGCGCGGTCATTTCCTTCAGATCATGCCCGGCGCAGAACACCTTGCCGGCGGCGGAAAGCACGATGACGCGCACGGATTTGTCATTCTTTGCCCGCTCCAGTTCATCCGTCAGCGCCGCCATCACCGTCAAAGACAGGGCGTTGGCGGGCGGATTGGATAGAGTGAGGCGCAGCACGCCCTTCTCCAGGTTTGCGGCAATCGGCCCTTCTGCGGCAGCCGGCTTGATGGCAACGATTTCGGCCATGGGTCGTTTCTCCGCGATTCCGGATCGGATTGGATGGCTACAATCTAGTATGCGATCGCGCTTCGTCCAACATCCTCAAACCGACAACTGGCACAAGCAACTGACCAAGCTGATGCCATTGCCTGCTCCAGCGGTGTTGCAAGATAGACCGGACCACGTTCATACAGGCGCGGTGCAAGGGGAGATCGCCATGCCCGCCCAAAGCAATCTCAAGCCGGTCATGACCGCCGCGCAGGTCAACGCGCTGATGACTACCGTCTATCCGCAACTCAACGAGCAGTTCACGTTCTACGAGGCGCTCGACGTGTTTCCCGGCGGCTGCACGGTGCGGCTCAATGCCGGCGAGCGGCACCTGCGCCCAGGCGGCACGGTGTCCGGCCCATCACTGTTCACCCTGGCTGATATTGGCGGCTTCGTCTGTGTGCTGTCTCACGCCGGACCGGATGCGCTTTCGGTTACCGTCAACCTCGACATCAACTTCGTTCGCAAGGCCGAGGCCGGGCCAATCGACGGCCATTGCCGCATCCTGAAACTGGGCAAAAGCCTGATGGTGTTCGATATCGACATGGTCGCTGGTCCAGAAGGTCACACGATCGCCCATGCCACCGGCACCTATTCGATCCCGCCGAAGCGCTGAAGCGCCTACTGACCGGCGCTCCAGCACCAATCCTTTATCCGACAAAGACTGGTGCGTTGTCCTTGATGGTCCGCGCCAGCGGGCGCGGCGCCTTGCCGGCCAGCTTCTGGACGACGTTTGTCACACCGGCCGTCCACCCCTGCGCCACCGGATAAAAAATCGCGGCAAGCAGCCTCGCATGGGGTTCCGGAAGAACCACACCCGCCGTTTCAGCAATGAAGGTGTCGCTGCTGACAGGCGTGTAGGTGACCAGCCTGCCGGCCGCGTCGCTGAGCAGCCTGGCTGCCTCGTGATAGTCAAGCGCCTCGGGGCCGGTCAGCACCAGAGCCTGCCCGTCAAATCTGTCGGTGGTCAGCAAGGCAGAAGCCGCCGCGGCAATGTCGCGCGCATCGACGAAGCTCGACTTGCCCTCGCCTGCCGGCAATCGAAGCTCTCCGCGCTTGACGCTGTCGAGCCAATACGTCCTGAAATTATCGGAGAACCAATTCGGCCTGACAATGACGAAGCGTGTCCCCGAATGCTGAAGGTGCAGTTCGAGCCGCCGAAGCGGAATGTTGTCGTCGGCGTCGACGCCGATCGCGGTCTGCAACACCACCTTGATGCCGCGCGCGGCGGCGAGATCGACGACCGGACCGAGCAACGGCATCGGATCGAGATATCCGGTCGGCGAAATTGCGTAGATCCGGTCGACGCCGACGAGAGCAGCTTCAATGGTACTGGCATCCTCCAGATCGACGCGAACCGGCTCCGCGCCGGCGAAAGCCCTGGCTTGCGGATTCCTCGACGCTGCCTTTACGGCTTCGCCGCGCCTGAGCAGTTCGTCGACAAGCGGTACGCCGACATTTCCCCCGGCGCCGAGGACGAGAATCTTACCTGACATGCGATGCCTCCTTACGCTTTCTTTTGGAAAGCTGATTTTCACGAAGCACTTGATAGCCAAATCGTGTCCGGGTAAAAAGAAGGCACTTTCGGGTTATGTGGTGACCTCCCGGAAACCACCCTGTTGATGGAAAACTGGCAATGCCGCCCTATGACGTCTATTCGGCCTCTTGCCCCACACGCCTGTTGCTCGACCACATCGCCGACAAATGGGCGGCGCTCATTCTATGGAGGGTCAGCGTCCAGCCGATCCGCTTCAATCAGCTGCGCCGGGAAATCCAGGGCATTTCGACCAAGGTGCTGTCGCAGGCACTGAAGCGGTTGGAGCGCGACGGCCTGATAGACCGCAAGGCCTTCGCCACCGTGCCGATGACGGTCGAGTATTCGATCACGCCACTGGGCTTGACCCTGGCGTCAAAGATCTCCGCGATATCGGAATGGGCGGAGAGCAACATCGAGGTCGTCATGGCGGCGCAGTCACGCTACGATTCAGCCGCCTAGGTTGGAAATCCTGACCTGCGCGCGCCAAAACGATCGCGGTAAAATAATACCGCCTACCTAACGCTTTGTTTTATATCACTTTATCCAAATCAGACTAATTCTACGCGTCTTGACGCTGCTCTGCCCCCTCGCCTATAAGCCCTCACGAAGCAGCGGCCCGCAAAGGCCGCCGTTTTGTTATTGGCGACGGGCAAGCGCTTTTCGCCAATCCAAGCAACAAGAAACGCCTTCCCCATCATTCCAAAATGGGAAGGTCCGAACCGAAAGCAGAAAACCATGACAACCTTTTCGCAGAAGCCTGCGGATGTGGTGAAGAAGTGGATCCTGATCGACGCCGAAGGTCTCGTCGTTGGTCGTCTTGCCACCGTTATCGCCAATCATCTTCGCGGCAAGCACAAGCCGACCTTCACCCCGCATGTCGACGACGGCGACAACGTCATCGT
>JBDSLV010000427.1:0-6300 GCA_039916205.1 Mesorhizobium sp.
GCCATCGACATCGGAGAGCACCGTCTCCGCCGCCACCACGTCATCGAGGCCATTCGTCATGGACTGTCTCCTTGAACCGTTTCCGGATCGGAGATAAGGCTGAGCGGTCAATCCATCAATCTTGATCAATATAATCAATATCTGGAGAGAACAGGCAATGTCGGAATGGTTGTCGCGGGGGGAGGCGCTGGACCGACTCAAGGTGCGGGCGCAGACGCTCTATGCCTATGTAAGCCGTGGCCGCATCGGCATGCGGCCGGAGCCGACTGATCCGCGCCGCAGGCGCAGCAGCGCCGGCGTCAGCACCGCGGGCGCCGCGATCAGCCGCAGCGCGTCCGTCAGCGTCCCGCCGTCCGGCAGCAGGGCCATTCCGGCACGCATGCCACTGTAGATGTCGACCGACAGCAGTGACGGCAGCATCGGGCGAAGCCGCTCGAACACCTCGCTACGCGCCTGGCCGAGCCGCGCCGCCAGTTCCGCATCGCCGGAAAGGTCTTCGAAAAAACCATCCAGCAACAGTCGAGCCACCTGGGCATAGCTCCAACGGCCAGCCAGTTCCGGCAAGGAATGACCCCGGATCGTCAGATGGCCGCCAAGGCCATCGACATCGGAGAGCACCGTCTCCGCCGCCACCACGTCATCGAGGCCATTCGTCATGGACTGTCTCCTTGAACCGTTTCCGGATCGGAGATAAGGCTGCGTGATCAATCCATCAATCTTGATCAATATAATCAATATCTGGAGCAAATGGACGATGTCGGAATGGTTGTCGCGGGAGGAGGCGCTGGACCGGCTCAAGGTGCGGGCGCAGACGCTTTATGCCTATGTAAGCCGTGGCCGCATCGGCATGCGGCCGGAGCCGACTGATCCGCGCCGCAGCCAGTATCGTGCCGAGGACATCGCCGCGCTGGCCACCCGCCGGGCGCGTGGACGACGCGCCTCGGCCATTGCCGAAAGCGCAATCGCCTGGGGTGAGCCCTCGATTGCCACTTCGATTTCGACCGTCTTGCACGGACGCCTCATCTATCGCGGCCACGACGCGGTCCTGCTCTCGCACACAGCTTCCCTGGAGGAGACAGCCGGTATCTTGTGGGCCCAGCCCGGGCCGGCCGCTTTCAGCGCGCCTTCAAGCGACAAACAGCAGGACAGCGGGCGCCTCAGGGCTTTTGTTGACCTGGCGACGCTGGCAGGACAGGGACAGCCATCGCTCGGGCGTAGCAGCAAATCGCTTTACGCGGATGCCAGACAGGCGATTGGCGTCTTGGCCACCGCCCTGGGCGCGGCGCCAGGTACCGCTCCCCTGCACCTGCGGCTGGCGCAAGGCTGGTCGGCAAATGAACCTGGCGCGGACGCGATCCGCCGGGCACTGGTCCTGCTCGCGGACCATGAACTCAACACATCGGCCTTCGCCGCGCGCGTCGCTGCCTCGACGGGCGCATCGCTGGCCGCCTGCCTGCTGGCCGGACTGGCAACGCTCTCAGGCCCTCGCCACGGCGGTGCCGGCGAGGCGGTCATGCAGTTGGCGGCGGACGCCGCATTGCATGGCGCGGATGCAACGATCCGGCGCTGGCTGGATCACGACCGGCCGCTGCCGGGTTTCGGTCATCCGCTCTATCCCGAGGGTGATGTCCGCGCGATTGCCCTGATGCAGGAAATCGACGTCGACGGCACATTGCGCGCTCTCGGCGAAGCCGCCTTGGCCGCAACCGGCATGCGCCCCAACATCGACTTCGCGCTGGCGGCGTTGACGCGCGCCCTCGGCTTGCCGCTCGACGCGCCGTTCCGCCTCTTCGCGCTCGGGCGCGGCATTGGCTGGGCAGCGCACGCCGTCGAGCAAGCCGCCTCCGGGACGCTTATCCGCCCGCGTGGCCGCTATGAGGGCGTGTCTCCTTGAAAGTCCCGCGACCAGTTCAGCCCTGGCCGGCATCGCCGCCGAATTGGGTGCGGTAAGCGGCAGGCGTCGTCGCGAATTGCTGGCGAAAGTGGTGCCGCAAGGTCGCCGCCGCGCCAAATCCGGCGCTTTCGGCAATCTGCTCGACCGGCATGCTGGTGTCTTCCAGCAGCGTGCGCGCCCGCGACAGCCGCTCGGACAAAAGCCAGCGCGACGGCGTGACGCCGGTAGCGGCCGTGAAGCGGCGCAGAAACGTCCGCTCGCTCATGCCGGCCAGTTCGGCGAGCGTGGCGACCGGGTAGTCGCCGGAAATGTCGGCGCGCATTCTGTCGATCAGTGGCCCAAGCCTGCCGCGCTCATGCGGCTCAGGCACGGAGCGCTCGATATATTGCGCCTGGCCGCCATCGCGGTGCGGTG
This sequence comes from Mesorhizobium sp., assembly GCA_039916205.1. Classification (GTDB taxonomy): domain Bacteria; phylum Pseudomonadota; class Alphaproteobacteria; order Rhizobiales; family Rhizobiaceae; genus Mesorhizobium. Next base: position 2,309 of record JBDSLV010000427.1, read on the forward strand.
GAACAACAAGGCGGCGCGCCACTGCATTGGCGGCTTGCGTGCCAAAATCGCGCCGGACCAGATGCAGGCACAGATCGATGCCCGCGGCGCTGCCGGCCGACGTGAGAACGTCTCCCGCATCGATGTAGAGCACATCGGGGACGACATCGATGTCGGGATAAAGCTCCTTTAGCCGTGCGCAGTAGCGCCAGTGGGTGGTGGCGCGTTTGCCGCGCAGCAGGCCGGCGGCGGCAAGCACGAACACGCCGGAGCAGATGGAGAGCACCCGCGCACCGCGCTCGTTCGCCTTGACAAGGGCCTCGATCAACGGCGGCGGCACTGGACTGTCGATGCCGCGCCATCCGGGCACGATCACCGTGCCCGCCTGCTCGATCAGGTCGATGCCGCCGTCAGCGACGATACGCACGCCACCCAGCGCGCGCATCTCACCGGCGTCGACCCCGGCAACCGCGAAGCGATACCAGTCCTCGCCCATCTCCGGCCTTGGCAAGGCGAACACTTCCGCCGCCACGCCAAACTCGAACGTGCACAGCCCGTCATAGGCAATGGCAACGACCAGCGGATTGGCGAGGGGCGAGTGCGGTTTTGGCATGATCTTGACGCTATATGGCAAAACCGCCAACTGCAACCATGCGGCTTTCTGCTCTATCCCAACTGCATCAGCGATGGAGAGACCAGATGAGCTATGTGACACAGGTACCAGCGGCCACGCCGGATGTTGCGCGGGACCATTTTCAGCGCCGGCTCTCCGTCGAGACGGACTGCTCCGATGTCGCCGCCGCCTTGCGCGCCGGCGAGCAGGATTTCGTCCTTTGCCATGTCGTCGGCACGCAGGACGCCTACCAGAGCCGCCACGTACCTGGCGCCCTGCATCTGCCGCACCGCGAGATCAGCGCGGAGCGAATGGCGTCATGGCCAGAGCAGACGCTGTTTGTCGTCTATTGTGCCGGGCCGCATTGCAATGGCGCGGATCAGGCCGCCTTCAAGCTGGCCAGCCTTGGCCGGCCGGTGAAGATCATGATCGGTGGCATAACCGGCTGGCAGGACGAGGGTCTCCCTTTCGCCTCGGGCAAGGAGCCTGGTATTCTCGGAGCTTGATGCGAAGCCGCGGAGGAGAGCGCGATGCGAAAAGCGCCGGTCACAATCCGCCCGTTCGAGCGGCAGGATGTCGGCGCGGTGCTCGCGCTGATGCGTGCGCTGGCGGTGTTCGAAGGCTATGACGACAAGTTCCGCGTCACCGAGGCGGACGTCTTCGAACATGGGCTGGGGCCTTCGCCCCGCTTTGGCGTGTTCGTGGCTGAGGCCGAAGGCGCGGTTGTCGGCATCGCCGTCCACTATCTCATCCCCTGGACCTACGACCTGAAGCCGGTCGTCGTCCTGAAAGAGCTCTATGTCGCTGAGCCAGCGCGCGGCATGGCGGTCGGCCATGCCCTCGTCGAACGGCTCCGGGAATACGCCATCGGCATTGGTGCATCCGCCGTCAAATGGACGGTGCTGCAGTCCAACATGCCGGCCAAGGCGTTCTATCGCGCACTTGGCGGGCGGCCCGATGAAATCTGGGAAATGTGGCAGCTGGATATCGCCGGATAGAACCGGTCCCCGGACGGTTCCGGTTTCGGCGAAGCCGCTCCGCGGGCTTACGACATCGTGTCGAGCTTGCGCTGCATCGCAGCTATCTGCTCCTTCAGATCCTGAAGGTCGTCGGATTTTTCCGGCGTTTCCTTCCTCGCCGGTTCCGGCACGGGTGCGGCGGCGGCTGGAGCGGAACCCGCCGGCGGGAATGGCGTGAACAGGCGCATGGCGTTCTGGAACATCTCCATGTTGCGGCGCGTATGTTCTTCCAGTGCCTTGATGGGCGTGGTTATCTTCATCATGTCCAGCGGCGACTTCCCGATCGCGCCTTTCATCTGCTCGCGAAAACGCTCCTGTTCCTTGGAAAAGGCCATCATCGACTGCTCGAGAAAACTAGGCACGATCATCTGCATCTGGTCGCCGTAATAGGCGATCAGCTGGCGCAGGAACGGGATCGGCAGCATGTTCTGCCCATCCTTGTTCTCAAGTTCGAAAATGATCTGGGTCAGCACCGGGTGCGTGATGTCGTCGCCGGTCTTGGCGTCCTGAACGGTGAACTCCTCGCCCTTCTTAACCATCTCGGCGAGGTCCTCGAGCGTCACGTAGGTGCTTGTGCCGGTATTGTAGAGGCGGCGATTGGCATATTTCTTGATAACGATCGGATCGTCTTTCGCGGCCATCTGCATCCTCCCGGGGACACCGGCGTGCCTGAGTAAGCCGCCGGTAACGATTGTGCCTTTTCTAAGGATATGCGCAAAAGCGTCATAAATCCAAGCAGTTTGTGCAGTGCGGGATTATAAAATGCTGCATAGCAGGCCAAATATGCTGCGCAGCAATGATCAGGCCATGGCGATGGCCATGCACGGCCTGCTTGCAGCGCATGGCCGCCATGCCCATTTCCGGTTTGACTTGGGTTGTGGAAAGGGCAAGAAAAGTCCTCAACGACACGCAAAAAGAACCCGATCCCCTGAAGTCTGGAGAAGAACATGTCCGCTTCCATCGTCATCGCCAGCGCGGCGCGCACGCCTGTCGGCTCCTTCAACGGCGCCTTTGCCGCCACCCCGGCGCATGAACTCGGCGCCGCCGTCATCAGCGAACTGCTGGCGCGGGCCGGTGTTGAAGCAGCCGAGGTCGACGAGGTTATTCTCGGTCAGGTGCTGACCGCCGCGCAGGGGCAGAACCCTGCCCGCCAGGCGTCGATCCTTGCCGGCCTGCCCAAGGAGACCACCGCCTGGGGCCTCAACCAGGTTTGCGGCTCGGGCCTGCGCGCCATCGCGCTCGGCATGCAGCAGATCGCCGCCGGCGACGCCAAGGTGATCATTGCCGGTGGACAGGAATCGATGTCGCTTTCCGCGCACGCTCAGCACCTGCGCGCCGGCGTCAAGATGGGCGACTACAAGATGATCGACACCATGATCAAGGACGGGTTGTGGGACGCTTTCAACGGCTATCACATGGGCAACACGGCCGAGAATGTCGCTCGCCAGTTCCAGATCACCCGCGACGACCAGGACCAGTTCGCGCTGGCTTCGCAAAACAAGGCCGAGGCCGCCCAGAAGGCCGGGAAGTTCAAGGACGAGATCGTTGCCTTCACCATCAAGGGCCGAAAAGGCGACACGATTGTCGACCAGGACGAATACATCCGTCATGGCGCCACCATGGACGCCATGACCAAGCTGAAGCCGGCCTTCGACAAGGATGGCACGGTGACCGCCGCCAACGCGTCCGGCATCAATGACGGCGCCGCCGGCGCGCTGCTGATGAGCGAGGCGGAAGCGGTCAGGCGCGGCATCACGCCTTTGGCGCGCATCGTCTCCTGGGCGACCGCCGGTGTTGACCCGGCAATCATGGGCACCGGACCCATCCCCGCTTCCCGCAAGGCGTTGGAAAAGGCCGGCTGGTCAGTCGGCGGTCTTGATCTGGTCGAGGCCAATGAGGCCTTTGCCGCACAGGCCTGCGCCGTCAACAAGGACATGGGCTGGGATCCCTCGATCGTCAACGTCAATGGCGGCGCGATCGCCATCGGCCATCCGATCGGCGCTTCCGGCGCCCGTGTCTTCAACACGCTGGTCTTCGAGATGCGCCGCCGGGGCGCCAAGAAGGGCCTTGCCACCCTGTGCATCGGCGGCGGCATGGGCGTCGCCATGTGCGTCGAAGCGCTGTAAGAAAGACCAACCACACTGCGGAAGGCGAGCAGGGAAAAGAGGGCAAACCCTGCCGCCCGACATCAGACATCTGCACTCCTGGGAGGAAACATGACCAAGGTAGCACTCGTCACCGGTGGCTCGCGCGGCATCGGCGCGGCGATCTCGATCGCGCTGAAAAATGCCGGCTATTCCGTTGCCGCCAACTATGCCGGCAACGACGAGGCGGCGAAGAAATTCACCGCCGAGACCGGCATCAAGACCTACAAATGGTCG
>JBDSLV010000428.1:0-5686 GCA_039916205.1 Mesorhizobium sp.
CGCAACGGCGTGAGACGGGCATTCTTGTGGATGTTCATTCGGACCCTCCGGTGAGTGCTGAAGCCTGGTAACTCCAGTCTCCTCGGTCCGGTCCGAATGGACAACCTCCTGAAAGCTCACAGCTAGATCCTCGAAACCGCAATCACCTCGGCTTGAGGGTACTCGCGCTCTTCCTTGTAAAGAATGATGTAGCCGGGTAGGGCCGTTGCCTGCCATCCCGAAGGCAAAGCCTCGACGACATGCCGGATCGCCGAGCGTGGAGTGAGCGGGCCGCTTAACGCGGAAAGCAGGGTTGCGTCGAAATCGTCATGAGGCTTCCGGTTGCGGCCGCCGTTACCCTGGTAGCGGAATGTATAGGGCAAGGCATCCTTGAGACGTGACAGCGCGCTTGCCGCCGTTTCACCGGCGTCGATGGCGAAGGCCAGCTCCCGGTCGATATCGATCGGAAACTTGGCGTCGTAGTTCTTGGGATCGACCTTGGTGGTATCGCGTTCCCGGCCAGGATCGTTGGAGCCGAAACCGCTGCCGTTCCAATCGATCGCTTTCACGCCGCCGTAGTGGCGGATCAGATCGGACTCCAGGTCGACCGCGGTGAACACGAAGATGCGTACGGCTTTGAAGCTCACACGTGCTGGATCAAGGCCCGCTCGATGCATGATTTTGCGTGCGTGGCGCGCCAGGCGCTTGTGAAGCCCGGCCTCGGCGTCGGTCTTGCCGACATAGACCACACGATCGTCGAGCAGAAGCTGATAGACGCCTTGTTCCTCGGGAACCTCGAGCAAGCTGGCACTATTGAGCGGTGCGGTTTCGAGCTCGTCCAGTACTGTGATAAGCCGTGCCAGCAAGGCGCCTGGGAGATCGAACTCGAACTCGATGTAGGCCTTCATTTCAGGAAGTCCGCCCCACCGAAGTCGAGATGGCGTTTCACGCTGCGCGCGACGATGTGCGCCAGTTCCACCGGTACGGCGTTGCCAAGCTGGCGCATCGTTTCGGACCACGCGCCATGGAAACGGAAATTGTCCGGGAATGTCTGCAAGCGAGCGCTTTCCCGTACGGTGAAGTAGCGCACGCTACCGTCCGGCCGTAGCAGCATGTTCTCGCCTCCCGGCACGCCATGGACACCTGCCTTCAAGGTCTTGGCCGGCTCATCAAGCGGACTTCCCGTATGGCCCGGATAGGATCGTGCGCCGGACTGAAAGCGATGGTTGTGATATTTTATCGCGTCGCGCGGTTGATGTTCGGGATCTGGCAGGTCGCTTATCGCGTCGCGTGTTGTCCGCCATGCTGCTGCTGTTGGTTTTTCGAGAAGACGCTCAGCACGTCCAAGGTGTCGATCGCCGATTTTCCGGTCGGTCTTGCGTGTCTTGTGCCGGTCCCAATAGTCGCCCCTTGTCTGATCCCACAGCATGGCATCCAGCGAGTGCGTTTCCAGCGGAAAAGCCCACTTGATGTCCAGGTCGCTGCGAAAGCCGACAAAAACCACACGCTCCCTGCGCTGCGGGACGCCATAGTTAGCCGAGTTCAACAGGCGGGGAAGGACCCGGTATTCGAGGCCTCTTGGGCCGCGACGGCCCGTATGGTGCTTTTCAAGTTTTCGGAGGTGGTTCTCCCACGTCTCGTCCGGTCCAGCGACCAGATCGGGATATGTCATCTGCAGCACGATGTGCGAAAAGTAGGTGGCGAAGGTTTCCCGGGTAAGGCCCTTCACGTTCTCGAAAATGAAAGCGCGGGGTTTCGTTTCCCGAAGCGCCCGAACCGCCTGTGGCCACATGTCACGCGAATCCGCGTGCGCACGATGCTTGCCGCCTAGGGAGAATGGCTGGCAGGGCGGGCCGCCCGTGACCAAGTCGATTTTGCCTTCGTGCTCGCGGAAATCCACGTCGCGGACGTCGCCTTCCGTGGGCTCGGGCCAATCGCCAACCAGACCAAGGCCATCGCCGCGATTTTCGCGAATCGTGTCGCAGCACCAGCGGTCCCATTCAACCACGGCCTGGGGCGCGAAGCCGGCACGGCTTACGCCCATGCCAAGCCCGCCGGCGCCCGCGAAGAGCTCGATCGATTTCATGCTATTCCCCTACGAATTCGCGCAGCGTGTTCTCTAATTGTTCACTCTGCCGCAATTCGCATTCCCAGACAACAAGTACGTTCCAACCAAGTTGCTTCAAGGCATCCTGCTTGCGCGTATCGCGCTCCGCGTTCGCGGATAGTTTCGGGCCCCAGAAATCAAGCTTGGACTTAGGAAGCCGGGCCAAGCGGCAAGCCGGATCGTCGTGACGATGCCAAAAGCACCCATGAATGAAAATCGCCTTTTTGCGTTTTCCAAAAGCAATGTCCGGTTTACCCGGCAGATCACCGCGATGAAGCCGATAGCGATAGCCCATTGCATGCAGAAGCCGACGCACGACCAGTTCCGGCTTCGTATCCCTGGCGTGGATACGCGCCATCCGTTCGCTGCGTTCGCTGGTTGAAAGCGTGTCCACGTTTCGACCGTCTCATCGATTCGCGACATGGTGTTGCGTTTTGCCACGAATGGGAAGGCCCGCGTATGCGCCCGTCGGTGGTGTGAGCGAGGGCTGGAAGCCGGTTGCGGCCGTGACGCCTGCCCGCCGGCCTATTTCGCAGCGATGCTTTTGCTGAACAGGGCTCGCTCGATGTCGGGTTCCAAGGTTCCGGCGAAGGCCGTCGTCAGATGGTGGCTGTCGCGGAACGCGAGCTTGCCGTCGATGAAGACATGGCAGGTCGTCTGGTCGCAGAAACGGTCGGTCAGGTCGACATAGGTTGTGTTGGCAACGCTCTGCACGATGCGGCGCTCTATCGTTGCGGTGGCTTCGTTGTCGGCGTGGGCGCGCGGCGTGTCGCAGCGCGAAGGCGCTTCGCCCCACCACAGCGCGCGGGCCACGCATGTGTTGGCGAACTGGTCGTTGATCGGCACGTCGCGGATCACCGCCACCTTGATGCCGGCCTGGCTGAACGTCTCGATCGTCTCGCGCAGGCCGGCCTGCCAGGCGACATTCTGCTGATCGCGCGTTGAGGCCGGCGCCTCCTTGACGAGGTTGCCGAAGGAGAATTCCGACATCACCACCAGACGCGGCTTCAGGTCGAGGATCTCCGCCACCGCTTGCCGGCGCCAGGTGTCGCATTCGGTGTAGTCGCGCTTCAGCCGCGAGCTCCAGCTGGTCATGCGCGAGGCGGGGCAGGAGGACTTGAGAAACGTCACCACCCTGGTGTCGTTGCGCTCGGCCGCCTCGATCACCGGCGTCGACCAATGGTCGGCATGCGAATCGCCGAACAGGACGATGGTGTGACCGGTGTCGCCAGCCCCGAACACGCAAGGTTTTGGCGTGACGGTGGCAAGGTCGGCCAGGCAGGCTTCGTCGTTGGCGCGCGCCATCGACGGCATCGCGGCGACCTGGGCGAGAAGGCGCTGCTGCGGCCCGATGTTGCGGGTCGCCAGATGCGCACTGGCATAGGCCGCCACCACGCCGGCTCCGGTCAGCATCAGCGCCGGCACCAGCGCGCGGGCGGCGCCCGCCATCAACCAGCCATTGCGGCCCACCGGGTTCTCAATGAGGTGATAGGTGAACAGCGACAGGCAAAGCGACAGCACCGCACAGGCGAGACGCTCCGCGATGGTCAGGTTGGGAATCAGCATCTGCGCATAGACGATCACCGGCCAATGCCAGAGATAAAGCGAATAGGACAGTTTGCCGATCCACTGGAAGGGCGGCAGCGCCAGTGCCAGCCGGGGGCCGAAGCCGGTGGCGGAGCCCAAGCCGGCGGTGGAGGGCAGCCCGCTCAGCAGCACCAGCACGGTGCCGGCAACCGGAAGCAGCGCGGCAAAGCCGGGAAAAGCCATGTCTTCGCTCAGGCGCAGATAGGCGGCGGCGATCAAGGCCAGGCCAAGCCAGCCGACGGCGTCGCCAAGGTCCCGGCGGTTGCGCCATAGCGTCGCCGGCGCCAGCGTCGCCAGGCCGCCGGCGGCGAATTCCCAGGCGCGCAGCGGCGAGAAATAGAAGGCCCAGGGCGGCGATGTCGTGGTCAGCCAGGCACAGGCGATGAACGAGGCGAGGCCGGCCAGTCCCACCGTCAGCGCCACCGCGCGCCGGCCCGGCCGCAGCCAGGCGGCCAGCATCAGCAGTGCCGGCCAGCAGAGATAGAACTGCTCCTCCACCGACAGCGACCAGAAATGGATGAACGGGTTGTTGGCGGCATCCGAGGCGAAATAGTCGAACGACCAGCGGATCAGCCAGAAATTGATCATGTAGGCCGAGGCGAACATGGCGCCCTTGGAATAGAGCGCCTGCTCGGCCGGCGACAGGATGAAATAGCCGGCGGCAAGCGTGGCCAGGATGACAAACAGCGAGGCCGGCAGCAGGCGGCGCGCGCGCCTGGCATAGAAGCGCCACAGGTTCATGCGGCCGTTGTCGCTCATCTCCTGCAAAAGGTGTTTTGTGATGAGGTAGCCTGAAATGACGAAGAAGATGTCGACGCCGGCAAAGCCGCCGGAAAGGGCCGTCAGGCCGAAATGGTAGGCAACGACACCGGCAACCGCCAGCGCGCGCAACCCTTCGATGTCAGGCCGGAAATCCGACCGGATTGATGCCGTCATGACCGTTTCCCTGTTGCAAGATAACGGTCAGTGTCGGCCGAAAGGAGCTATATTGCAATGCAGCATTTTTGCCGCAGTGCGATATTCCGACGAAAAAGCGGGCATCACTCCTCTCGTCAGAAGGCCTCAACGCCCTATACCCTGAGGCCAGGCAGGGAGATCGCGATGGGTGTTTTTGATCAGCACATTGAATGGCTGCGCGGGCGCAAGGCCGAGGCAGAGCAGGATCTGGAGGATTATGTCGCCGGCGCACAGTACCTCATCGGCGGCATGGATTACACCCAGTCCTTCGTTGCCCGCACCCAATCCGATATCCTGCGATTCGAGGCGCTCATTGCCACCTGCAACGAGCGGAATGACTGATGGCGGATCGGGGCGGCGAAAAGTCGTTCACCACTGCGAGATTGCACCATTGTAGGTTAGTCGCGGCTTGACAAATGAGCCACGTCGCCTCCATCTGCCTCGGTTCATAGGGCAGGGGAGCACCATGAAGAAGACCTACGAAAAGCCGAGGCTCGAGAAGCGCGAGAAGCTGTCCACCGTGGTGGCGGCCATCCCGAGCGCGCACTAAAAGCCGTATTGAAGTGGTGCTGCTGAAGAAAAGCGATTTGGCTACCGCTTGACAAAACTCAGCTTCGAGCACCGTTTGCCGCATCAAAAATGGGCTATGGGGATATCATGAAGAAGACATACGAAAAGCCGACGCTCGAAAAGCGGGAAAAGCTGTCCACGGTGGTGGCTGCCTTGCCGAGCAATGCGCGATAAGAGCCACGTTTGACGAAGCGCCGCTGAAGAAAAAGCGGCGCATGGCGTTTTTGGCTGTGGCTTGACGAATTCTGCTCCGGGCGCCATTGCCGCGCTCACCTCGGGCTATGGAATATCGGGGCTAAGGGGATATCATGAAGAAGACATACGAAAAGCCGACGCTTGACAGACGCCAGAAGCTTTCAAGCGTTGTGGCACTCTCGTTTTCGCTCGCGCCGGTAAAATAGCCGTAGTCGCCGATCGGAATTTTGAAGGCCCGTTGCCGAAAGGCGGCGGGCCTTTTTCATGGCGGGCTCAGCGGTGCTGTCAGGC
>JBDSLV010000429.1:0-11188 GCA_039916205.1 Mesorhizobium sp.
GGACACATCGCAAATCGGGAGAATTTCATGGCCGGCTTCACGCATCTGTTCATTCCAGGTCCGACCAACATTCCCGAACAGGTCAGGCAAGCGATGAACCTGCCGATGGAGGACATGCGCGCCGGCAACTTTCCCCAATTCACCCTGCCGTTGTTCGAGGACATCAAACGAGTATTCGTGAACGAGACCGGCCGCGTCTTCATCTTCCCTTCGTCGGGCACCGGCGCCTGGGAATCGGCGATGACCAATGTGCTCAGCCCCGGCGATCGGGTGCTGATGTCACGCTTCGGCCAGTTCTCGCACCTGTGGGTCGACATGGCCGAGCGCCTTGGCCTCGATGTCGATGTCATCGACTGCGAGTGGGGGACCGGCGTTCCGCTCGACCTCTACGCCGAAAGACTGCAGGCCGACAAAGCCCATCGCATCAAGGCGATCTTCTGCACCCAGAACGAAACCGCGACCGGCGTCACCAGCGATGTCGCTGGTTGCCGCGCCGCACTTGATGCCGCGAACCATCCGGCGCTGCTGCTCGTCGACGGTGTCTCGTCGATCGGCTCGATCGATTTCCGCCAGGAGGAGTGGGGCGTCGACTGCGCCGTCAGCGGCTCGCAGAAGGGCTTCATGCTGCCGGCCGGGCTGGGCTTCCTCTCGGTCAGCAAGAAGGCGCTCGCGGCCGCCAAGACCGCGACGGGGCGGCGCTGCTTCTTCTCCTTCGAGGACATGATCAAGACCAATGACACCGGCTATTTCCCTTACACACCGGCGACCCAGCTATTGCGCGGGTTGCGCGCCTCGCTCGACCTGATCGCCGAGGAAGGGCTCGAAACCATCTTTGCGAGGCATCACCGCCTAGCCGAAGGCGTGCGCAAGGCGGTCGGCGCCTGGGGCCTCAAGCTCTGTGCCAAGGAACCGAAATGGCACTCCGATACGGTCAGTGCCATCCTGGTGCCGGAAGGCATCGACAGCGGCGACGTGGTCAAGCGTGCCTACCAGAAATACCAGACCTCGCTTGGCGGCGGCCTCAGCAAGGTGGCCGGCAAGGTCTTCCGCATCGGCCATCTCGGCTGGCTGAACGAAGTGATGGTGCTGGGGTCGCTGTCGGCCGCCGAAATGACGCTGCTCGATTGCGGCGTCAAGCTGGCGCCGGGTTCGGGTGTTGGCGCTGCGATCGAGCATTTCCGCGGATCGCAGCAGCCCGCCATCGCCAAAGCCGCCTGATCGGGAGACAAGATCATGAGCCACACGATCAACCATCTGAGGAAGCTGCGGCTGCAGCGCAGCGAGCTCGCCGTTCCCGGATCGAGCCCGGAAATGATCGACAAGGCGGCCAACAGTGCCGCCGACTTCGTCTTCCTCGACATCGAGGACGCGGTCGCCCCGCCGGACAAGGAGCGGGCCCGCAAGAACATCATCCAGGCACTGAACGACATTGACTGGCGCGCCAAGGGCAAGACGGTTTCGGTCCGCATCAACGGCCTCGATACGCACTACATGTATCGCGACGTGGTCGATGTGATGGAGCAGGCCGGCGACCGGCTGGACACCATCCTGGTGCCGAAGGTCGGCGTGCCCGCCGACCTCTACATGGTCGAAGCCATGGTCAGCCAGATCGAGACAGCCAAGGGTTTCAAGACCCGGGTCGGCCTGGAGGCGCTGATCGAGACAGCGCTCGGCATGGCCAATGTCGAGGCGATCGCCGCTTTTCCGGGCCGGCTGGAAGCCATGCATTTCGGCGTCGCCGACTATGCCGCCAGCTGCAAGGCGCGCACCGTCAGCATCGGCGGCCTCAACCCGGACTATCCCGGCGACCAGTGGCATGCAGCGCTTTCGCGCATGACGGTCGCCTGTCGCGCCTATGGCTTGCGCGCCATCGACGGACCGTTCGGCGATTTCTCCGATCCGGAGGGTTTCAGCGCCGCCGCCCGCCGCGCCGCCGCCCTTGGCATCGAAGGCAAGTGGGCCATCCATCCGTCGCAGATCGCGCTTGCCAATGAGGTGTTCTCGCCGCCGGAAAAGGAAGTCGCCCGCGCCCGCCGTATCATCGAGATGCTGAAGGAGGCGGAAGAGCAAGGCAAAGGTGCCGCCGCCCTCGACGGCAAGATGATCGACGCCGCTTCCGAGCGCATGGCGCGCAATGTGCTGGTCGTGCACGAGGCGATCGCCCAGGCCGCATCAGGCAGATAGGAGCTCACCATGGACATCCACGAATACCAGGCCAAGGAACTTCTCTCCCGCTACTCGGTGCATGTTCCGCGCGGCCGTCTGGCCTACAGCCCGGAACAGGCGGCCTATCGCGCCAGTGAGATCGGCGGCGAGAAATGGGTGGTCAAAGCGCAGATCCATTCCGGCGCCCGGGGCAAGGCCGGCGGCATCAAGCTGTGCGCAAGCGACGACGAGATTTCAGCCGCCGCCGAAGCGATGCTTGGCCGCAAGCTGGTGACGCATCAGACCGGGCCGCGCGGCAAACTGGTGTCACGGCTCTATGTCGAGGAAGCCGTCGACATCGTCCAGGAGATCTATCTCGCCTTCGTGCTCGACCGCAAATCCGAACGGGTGATGATCGTCGCCTCCGGCTCGGGCGGCATGGAGATCGAGGAGATCGCCGAGAACGAACCGGATTCCATCATCCGCGCCACCGTCGATCCCGGCGCCGGAATGCAGGACTTCCAGGCCCGCGAAATCGCCTTCGGCCTCGGCCTGGAGAATTCGATGATCGGCAAGGCGACCGAAACGCTGCTCGGCTGCTACCGCGTGTTTCGCGACTATGACGCCTCGATGCTGGAGATCAACCCGCTGGTGGTGACGCGTGACGGCAACCTGGTGGCGCTCGACGCCAAGATGTCGTTTGACGAAAACGCGCTGTTTCGGCGCCCGGAGATTTCCGAATTGCGCGACAAGAGCCAGGAAGATCCGCGCGAAACGTTCGCCAGCGACCGCGGCCTCTCCTATGTCGGCCTCGATGGCAATATCGGCTGCATCATCAACGGCGCTGGCCTCGCCATGGCGACGATGGACGTGATCAAGATCGCCGGTGGTGAGCCGGCGAATTTTCTCGATATCGGTGGCGGCGCTTCGCCGGAGCGGGTCGCCAAATCCTTCCGCGCGGTGCTCGGCGACAAGAAGGTCGAGGCCATCCTGGTCAACATATTCGCCGGCATCAACCGCTGCGACTGGGTGGCGGAAGGCGTCATCAAGGCAATCCGCGAGGTCGGCGTTCCGGTGCCGCTGGTGGTGCGGCTCGCCGGCACCAATGTCGAGGAAGGCAAGCGCATCCTGGCCGAGTCGGGCGAGGCGATCATCGTCGCCGACACGCTGGCCGAGGCTGCCGAGAAGACGGTCGCCGCGTGGCGCGCCGCCGCCGTGAAAAAAGCAAGCTGAGGGGCGAGAAAGATGGCTATTCTGCTCAACCGCGACACCCGCGTCATCGTCCAGGGTTTTACCGGCAAGATCGGCAGTTTCCATGCCGAGGACATGAAACGCTACGGCACCAAAGTGGTCGGCGGCGTCACCCCCGGCAAGGGTGGCCAGACGCATCTCGGCCTGCCGGTGTTCAACACGGTCAAGGGCGCTGTGCGTGAAACCGGCGCCGACGCCAGCATCGTCTTCGTGCCGCCGCCCTTCGCCGCCGACTCCATCATGGAAGCCGCCGACGCCGGCATCAAATTCTGCGTCTGCATCACCGACGGCATCCCGTCGCAGGACATGATGCGCGTCAAGCGCTACATGCGCCGCTACCGTTACGAGGACCGGCTGCGGCTGGTGGGGCCGAATTGTGCCGGCATCATCACGCCCGGCCAGGCGCTGATGGGCATCATGCCCGGCTCGATCTACCTGCCGGGACGCGTCGGCATCGTTGGACGTTCGGGAACGCTGGGCTATGAGGCGGCCTCGCAGATGAAGGCGCTCGGCATTGGCGTCTCGACCAGCGTCGGCATTGGCGGTGACCCGATCAACGGCTCGTCCTTCCGCGACATTCTCGAACTGTTCGAGAAGGACGACGGCACAGATGCCGTGGTGATGATCGGCGAAATCGGCGGGCCGCAGGAAGCGGAAGCCGCGCTCTGGGCGCGCGACAACATGAAGAAGCCGCTGATCGCCTACATTGCCGGGCTTTCGGCGCCGAAAGGCAAGCGCATGGGCCATGCGGGCGCCATCATCTCGGCGTTCGGCGAGTCGGCGCAGGAGAAGGTCGAGATCCTGCGCGACGCCGGCGTGGTCATCGTGCCGACGCCGTCCTCCTTTGGCGAGGTGGTTGCCGGCGTCATGGCCGAACGCGCCAAGGCCGCGTGAACTTGCAACCCATGCGATTAACAGGAAATCCGATGAAGCCGCGCCTGATTGTCACCCGCAGATGGCCGGCCGCCGTCGAGGCGATCCTCGACGAGCGCTTCGACACGACGCTCAACGAGAGCGATACGCCGCTGAGCCCTGCCGCGATGACATCGGCGTTTTCGGATTTCGACGCGATCCTGGCGACGGTCAGCGACCGGCTGCCGGTTGCGGTGTTCCCCAATGGCGACGCCCGCACCCGGATCATCGCCAATTTCGGCGTCGGCTTCAGCCACATCGATGTCGCGGCGGCCCGCGACCGCGACATCGTCGTGACCAACACGCCCGGCGTGCTGACCGATTGCACCGCCGACCTCGCGCTTAGCCTGATACTCGCCGTTGCGCGCCGGACCGGCGAGGGCGAGCGGCAGTTGCGGGCCGGCGAATGGCGCGGCTGGTCGCCGACGCACATGGCCGGCGCCAAAGTGTCGGGAAAGACCCTCGGCATTGTCGGCATGGGGCGCATCGGCAAGGCGACAGCCAGGCGCGCGCATTTCGGCTTCGGCATGAAGATCGTGTTCTTCAACCGGTCGCCGGTCGATGATGACGAGACGCGCGCCATGGGCGCGGTACAGATGCAATCTCTGGAGGACGTGCTGGCGGCATCGGATTTCGTGTCGCTGCATTGTCCCGGCGGCGCCGAAAACCGTCACCTGATCAATACGCAAAGCCTGCGGTCGATGAAAGGCAGCGCCTTCCTGATCAACACGGCGCGCGGCGACGTCGTCGACCAGGACGCCCTGATTGCCGCGCTCGAATGCCGCGAAATCGCCGGCGCCGGTCTCGACGTCTTTGCCGAAGAGCCGGCGGTTCCGGAGGCGCTGAAGCGGCTGGAAAATGTCGTGCTTTTGCCGCATCTCGGAAGTGCGACGGAAGAGACACGCGTGGCGATGGGCATGAAGGTGGTGGAGAACCTGACCGCCTTCTTCGAGGGCCGGCCAGTCCCCGACCAGGTCGCCTGAGGCGGATCGGGAAGGCACGGGTTTGGAACAAAGCAAACGCATCAACTTTCGCGAAGACGAGCGCAGCCTGCTGTTGCGCCTGCTGCTTCAGGTCGCCAGCCAGCGTGAGCCCGTGATCGCTGCTGTGCTGACCGGGCGCAGGTCGTTCGTTTCCCTGGCGCCGGAGCAGCGCATCCCGGCGCTGCAGGCTACCGGCGTCTGGTTTCAGTTGCAGGCGATCGCCGACGAATTGCTTGCCATGCGGGCGCGCCGTGAGCTCGAACAGGGCGCCGGTGTCGACGAGGTGCCCGGCTCCTTCGGCAGTGTGATCGCGCGGATGGCGGCGAGCGGCCATTCGGCGGATGAGGTTCAGTCGGTTGTCGATGACCTGTGCGTCGGGCCGACGATGACCGCGCATCCAACCGAGGCCAAGCGTGTCACGGTGCTGGAAATCCATCGCCGCATCTACCGCAAGCTGACGGAACTCGACCAGCCGCGCTGGGCGCCGCGCGAACGCGAGCTGCTGGTTGCCGATCTCGAAAGCGAGATCGAGCTGCTGTGGATGACGGGCGAGTTGCGGCTGGAGCGTCCGACGGTCGAACGGGAGATCGCCTGGGGGCTGCATTTCTTCCGCGAGGTCATTTTCGAGGCGACGCCGCAGCTCTACGGCAAGCTCGAAGACGCCTTCGCGCGTCACTATTCGGGACAGCGGATCAAGGTTCCGTCCTTCATGCGCTATGCCTCCTGGATCGGCGGCGACCGCGACGGCAATCCGAATGTGACGGCCACTGTCACCGCGCATTCCCTGGCTGAGTACCGCAACACCGCCATCAGCTGGTATCTGGCGCAGGTTCAGCGGCTGGTGGCGGTGCTCAGCGCCAGTTCGAACGTCATCGATCTACCGGCGAGCTTCAGGATGGTGCTGAAAATGGCGCTTGAAAGGAGCGGACAGGCGGACGAGATCGCGGCCCGCAATCCAGACGAGCCGCTTCGGCAGTTTGCGTCGGCACTGTTTGCCCGGCTGCTGGCGACGCGCGACGGCGGCGCGGCATCGTACCCCTCGGCAGACGCGTTTCGTGCCGATCTCAGCGCGCTGTCCTCTGTTCTTGAGGCCATCGGCGGGCATTCGGTAGCCAGGCGCTTCATTCAGCCGCTGTTGTGGCAGATCGGAAGTTTCGGCTTCCGCACGGTTTCGCTCGACGTCAGGCAGAATTCCACTGTTATCAACCGGGTGCTGGCCGAGCTGCTCGCGCTGGCGGATCCCGGCGATCCGGTCGTCGCCGGCACGCCGCAATGGTCGGCGCGCATTCGCAAGGCCCTCAGCCACGGCGAGCGGCTCGAAATCGACCCGGACCGGCTGTCGTCCGAGGCAGTCGAACTGCTTTCGACATTCGCGGTCATTGGAGCGCATATCTCAAGCTCGCATGCCGGTGCGGTGGGCTGTTTCGTGCTCTCCATGACCCGCTCGGCTGATGACCTGCTGGCGGTCTATCTACTTGCGCAACATTCCGGACTTTCGACCGCGCCGGATGGCGGCGGTACGGTCAGGCTGCGGATCGTGCCGCTGTTCGAGACCATTGCCGATTTGCAGGCCGCCCCGGTCATCCTGAATGAGTTGCTCGGGGTGTCGCTGGTCAGGCGGACGGTGCGTGAGTTCGGCGCGCGCCAGGAGATCATGCTTGGCTATTCCGACAGCAACAAGGATGGTGGGTTCCTTGCCTCCAACTGGGAATTGGCCAAGGCACAGAAACGGCTCGCTGCCGTCGGGCGCAAGCACAAGGTCAGGATCAGTTTCTTTCATGGCCGCGGCGGCTCCGTCAGCCGCGGTGGCGCGCCGACCGGCCGGGCGATCGCGGCGCAGCCGGAAGGCACCGTCGGCGGATCCATGCGCGTGACCGAACAGGGCGAGGTCGTGTCGTCTAAATTCGCCAATCGGGGCACCGGCCTCAACCAGCTTGAGATCCTGGCGGCCGGCGTGCTTGCCCACAGCGTCGGATTATCAGGCGGCACGGAGAAGAAGGAAACGCCGGAGTTCGACGAGGCGCTGGAGGCGCTGGCTGGCATGTCGCAGGCATCCTATGCCGGGCTGATGGCCGAGCCTGGTTTCCTCGACTATTTCAACCAGGCGAGCCCGGTCGCCGAACTGGCGCTGCTGAAAATGGGTTCGCGACCGGACCGCCGGTTCGGCGCCAGCGGCATATCGGACCTGCGCGCCATTCCATGGGTGTTCGCCTGGAGCCAGAACCGCCATCTGCTGACCGGGTGGTACGGCATCGGCAGCGCGCTCAGTTCGTTCGTCGCGGTTCGCGGCGAGCCGGGACGCGCGCTTTTGGCCCATATGTTCGAGCACTCGCGCTTTTTCCGCCTGATCGTCGACGAGGCCGAAAAGACGCTCTACCAATCCGACATGGACATTGCGCGGCTCTACGCCGGCCTGGTGTCCGACGGCAATGCCTCCGGGCGTATCCATGCCCGCATCGCCGCCGAATACGAACTGACGCGGCGGCTGATCGGCGACCTGACGGGGGGCGATCTTTCGGCGCGCTTTCCGATGTTCAAGCGGCGCTTCGACAGTCTGCAGCGACAGATGGACGACATTCACCGGCTGCAGGTCGACCTGCTGCGTGAGGTGCGCGCAGAAACCGGGGCAGTGGATCGCAAACGCGCGACCGACGCCTTGCTTGTCTCGATCAATTGCATCTCTTCAGGCCTGGGGTGGACGGGATAGAGCTCGGCTGGTTCAGCAGGCGAGGTAGGCCAACTCAGATCTGGACGCCGATGATCTCGACGAAGCGGGCGAAGAGACCTGCTTGAGACTTGATCTCGAGCTTGCGGTAGATGTTGCGGCGGTGAACCTTCACGGTTCCGGGCACGATGCGCATGGCCCGGGCGATCGATTCCGTCGAATGGCCCTGCAGCAACAGATCGACGACATGCTTTTCGCGCGGCGTCAGTGACAGGCTCTTCCAGATATGGGCGCGGTCGAACTCGTTGGCCGGGGCTGCCGACTCGCCGGTTTTCGCGTCGGCCGGTTCGTCGCTTGGAAGATTTGGCCAGCGCAGCCTGGCAAGACTTATCACCGTCGGTGCCATGTCGCGCAGCAGCCTGGTGTCGGCGGTTCCGAATGGACCGGAAGCGTGCAATCGCATCAGCGACAGCACCAGCGCGTCTTTTCCCGGCAGCGGAATGAAGAAGCCGACTTCCTCGGCCAGCCTGGTCTGGCTGTAGTAGGAGCGATAATATTCGCTGGCATAAAAGCGGTCGGGCGCCAGCTCGCGCATGCGCCAGAAACCTTCCTTGCGCTCGACCGCCGCATGATGGAACGGGTCGAGCAGATAGGGTCCCTCCTGATAGAGCGCGACGAAGACATGGCTTTCCGCCGGCGAGAATGTCTCGAACAGCAGCGGCGGCCGCGCGGCGCCGCGATAGCCAAAGATGACGCAGTGGTCGAAGCTGACATGCTGCCTGAGCCAGTCGACGATCGCCTTGCCGAAAAGGTCGCCGCTCGTCTCCTGCGTGGCGGCGACAAGCTTGGCCAGCTGGTTGTATTCGCCGCTGCGAGACAGGTTCAATGGCATACCCCTCCAAACGATAAAATAGATTAGATATACCACCCCTGAGGTATATACTAGCGGGCATTGGCTCTGGTAGCGTCCTGAAATCGCATCGCCCTGCCGCTGGAGCCAGCCCCTTGACCGCAGTGCCCGACATCGAGTTTCGCGGCGTCACCAAACGCTATGGCGCGGTGACCGCGGTCAGCGGCATCGACCTCGCCGTGCCACCCTCTGCCTTCGTCGCCCTGCTCGGACCATCCGGCTGCGGCAAGACCACTTGCCTGCGCATGATCGGCGGCTTCGAGCAGCCAAGCGAAGGGAAAGTGCTGATCCGTGGGCAAGACATGGCCGGCACGCCGCCCTACCGGCGGCCGGTCAACATGGTGTTCCAGCAATATGCGCTGTTTCCGCATCTGGATGTGGAAGACAATGTTGCCTACGGGCTGCGCCAGGCACGGCCACGCCTGTCATCGCGTGAGATCAGCCTGAGGGCAGGCGAGGCTTTGGCCATGGTGCGGCTCGCCGGCTATGGCCGGCGCAAGATTCATGAGCTGTCGGGAGGCCAGCAGCAGCGCGTCGCGTTGGCGCGGGCGCTGGTCAACAAGCCGGCTGTGCTGCTGCTCGACGAACCGCTCGCGGCGCTCGACAAGAAGCTGCGCACCGACATGCAGATCGAGCTGCAGAACCTGCAGCGCGAGATCGGCATCACCTTCGTCCTCGTCACTCACGACCAGGAGGAAGCCCTTTCGATGAGCGATTTCGTCTGCGTCATGAATGGCGGCCGCATCGTCCAGCTCGGGCAGCCAAGCGAGATTTATGACGAGCCCGCCGACCTGTTCGTTGCTGATTTCGTCGGCAAGACCAACCTTCTGAGTGGCACGGTCGCCGGGCATTCGGGCGATCTCGTCGAGGTGTCGCTTGCTGACGGCACCGTCATTGCCGCGCGCAAGCGCTCGGCGTTGCGGCAAGGCGAGACCGTGTCGGTCAGCCTGCGTCCCGAGTCGCTCAATCTCGCTGCAGCGGACACCGGACCGTTCAAGGGCATTGTCCGCAACCGCATCTTCCTCGGCTCGACGGCGGAATACGCGATTGAGGTCCAGGGCATCGGAACGCTGCTGGCCAAGGCCGACCACCTGATCGGCCATGGAACTCTCTTCAAGCCGGGTGAACCCGTCGCCATCGGCTTTGCCACCGGGACGCCGCTGGCGTTTCCGGAGACCAAGAACAACGGGACCAACCAGAGGGTAGATAAACATGTCGAAATCATATCGTGATGGACTGCCGATAAGCCCTGAGAAGTTCGTCGACCAATTGATGCGGCTGAAGCGGGGCTCGATCGGCCGCCGCGACTTTCTCGGCCTCACCGGCCTTGGCATAGCAACCGCGGTGATGGCGCGTGAACTCGGCATCATGCCGACGCCGGCTTTTGCCGCCGAAAGTCTTGGCGATCGCATGTCGATCGCCACCTGGCCCAATTATCACGACCCGGCCACTTTCGAGAATTTCAAGAAGGACACCGGCGTTGCCGTCGAGGTCAACGTCTTCGGCTCCAACGAGGAGATGCTGGCCAAGCTGCAGGCCGGCGCTTCGGGCTGGAGCCTCTTCGTGCCGACCAACTACACGATCTCGACCTACAAGAAACTCGACATTATCGAACCGCTGGAGATGGCGAAGCTGCCGAATTTCGACGGCACACAAGAGGATCCGCGTTTCACTTCGGAAGGCACGATCGACGGCACGACCTACGCCGTACCGAAGAACTGGGGCACCACCGGATTTGCCGTCAACACCAAGAAGCTGACCAAGCCGATGACGAGCTGGAAGGAGTTCTGGGACACGGCCATGGCGGAAGGTGATAGCCGCACCATGGTTCATGACTACCAGCTGACCACGATCGGCAACGCGCTCAAATATTATGGCTTCTCGTTCAACTCGCTGAAGCAGGACGAACTCGCCAAGGCGGAAGAATTGCTGCTCAAGGTCAAGCCGCATCTGTTCGCGGTTTCCAGCGACTATCAGCCGGGAATGCGCGCCGGCGATGCCTGGATGACGATGTGCTGGACCAATGACGGGGCGCAGCTGCATCGCGACATTCCCGACATCGCCTACGTGCTGGGCAAGGAGGGCGGCGAGATCTGGACCGATTTCTACGCCATTCCGAAGGACGCGCCGAACAAGCCGGCCGGCTATGCCTTGCTCAACTACCTGATGAACCCGCAGGTCGCGGTGAAGGAGCATCTGGCCAATGGCGCGCCTTCGACCGATGCTCGGGTCAACAAGCTGCTGCCCAAGGAGGTTCTCGACAATCCGATCCTATACCCGGCGGCCGACCTCTTGACGGCACTGGAATTCGGCGCGGCGGCG
>JBDSLV010000430.1:0-11995 GCA_039916205.1 Mesorhizobium sp.
GGCGGCATCGACATGTCGCCGGCGGCATCCCTATCCGCTGAAAAGAACAGTCTCAGGCAGGCCTGGACATAGGCGATTTCGTCAGCGCAGCCGGCGGCGCGTAGGCGCTCGTAAGAACTCTCCGGCAAGGCCATTGCGTACAAACTCTCCGAAATTCCGCACGGGGGACACTCATGCTGCAAGTGCGAAGTAAAGCATCGCTAAATTCCGCGGCGCCGTCCAGTTTTTCCTTTTGCAGTGCGAAATCCGCAACCTGGGCGTTTGCAACCGGTTGCCTGGGCAGCGGCGAAAAGTGCTTCTGGAATACCTGTGTTCGAAGTGCTTTGGCGAACCAGCAACCTGGAGTTTTTGCCTGGCGAAACCGCCTATTTGGCACGCCGAAAGACACGCCTGCTTCGCCATTAAATTTATGTTAATAAAATCAATGCTTTACAGCTCACCCCGCGACACCGGCTCGATGCCTACGAATTCATCACGGCAAAATCCAGGCTTCGAGGAAAAACTCGCACGCGAGGTGACCCCCGCAACCCAAAATTGATTAACCATTGGTAAATCAGGCTTGACTCATAAATGTTGCCATGCAGCTATTGCGCTGCAGCATGAAAGTGCTGACGGCACTCGACAGGCCGTTTCCAGTCCTTATTGGAGAGTAAAATGGAACAGAATGTTGAAAAGCATGAATACGAAACACCAAGCCTGACGGTGCATGGTTCGATTGAAACCATCACCCAACATGCGAGCGTCGGATCAGCCACTGACGCGGCTTTTGCCGCGGGAACTCCCATCGGTGACGTGACCTTCTCTTGATCCTTGGTTCCAAGCTTCGGCCCGACTATCGGGCAAAGGCGACGAGCATTGGCGGGGCAACATCAGTTGGCCCGCCTACCCGCCGGCGAGCCGGCAATAATGTCAACGCGCTGGGTCAGAGCGGTTTCAAGCGTGCGAGTCGAGCGTGATGACACAGTCTGACAACCAGGCAATCTATCTCGCTCGCACGGAGGCCGTGTCATGCGAATTGGCGGGCGGTCTGGCGCTGCTCGATCTGCGATCCAACATCTATTACAGCCTCAATGGCGTTGGCGCATTTGTCTGGGAGCTGATGCAGCAGCCAAGATCGGTGTCTTTCCTTCGTGAGGAAATCCTCAAGAAATATACGGTGCGGCAGGGCCGATGCGACGCCGATCTGGCAGCGCTTTTATCAAAATTGTCCGATGCTGGGCTTGTCGTATGCTCCCATGCGGAAAATCATTAAATTCCTGCGGCTGAAAAAGGCTGATCGCCTGTTCCTCGCAGGGTGCTTGATCACGGTCGGGATCGTTCGGCTTGGCCTGACTGTATCGTCCTACAGGTTTGTCCGCCGTTGGCTGATCAGGACGACTGGCCAGGAGCCGGCCTCCGTCGAAGAGCTTGCCCGCCTGGCTTGGGGGGTTGGACAGGCTTCGCGCTTCGTACCCATGGCCACCTGCCTCACCCAGGCGCTCTCGGGACAGATATTGCTGTCGCGCCTTGGCAAGGCCTCGCAACTGCGTGTCGGCGTGCACAGCAGCAGCGCAGGCCAGATCGAAGCTCATGCCTGGCTTGTGAGCGGCGACCATATCGTGCTTGGCGGGACGCAGCAAAGCCTTCAGCGCTACATCCAGCTCGCCGAATTCGGAAGCGATGCATGAGTGGCATCGTGGGTATTTTCGCCAATGAAGCTGGGCGTCCCGATCTCTCGGACGCAACCGGACGCATGCTTGCCGCGATCGCGCACCGAGGACCCGACGGGTTCTTTCAATGGCATGATGACAATGCCGCCATCGGACATGCGTGGCTGAACACAACCGGCGAAAACGGTCTTGCCGTCCTGAAATTCGCCGATGCCGATCTGGCGATCGTGGCTGACGTGCGCCTGGACAACCGCGATGAACTTCTGGCCGGCCTGGGGATCAGGGACCAGGGCACGCCCGACGTGCTTTTGATCATGAAAAGCTATGTGAAATGGGGTGAGGACTGTGCAAGCCGCCTGCTCGGCGACTTCGCTTTCGGCATATGGGACAGCGAAAGACGCCTGCTGTTTTGCGCGCGAGACCATTTCGGCGCGAAACCGTTCTACTATGTGCGTGACAACTCGGGCTTCTCCTTCGCTTCAGAGATAAAGGCCCTCGTCGCACTGGGCAGTGTGGAATTCGCCGTCGACGATTCACACGTCTCTGCTTTCCTCGCCGGCATGGCCCAGGATGTCCAGGAGACGGCCTATTCCAACGTCCGGCGCCTCCCCCCAGGCCACACCCTGACAGCAACGCGCCACGGCTTTCGCGTCGGCCGCTATTGGAAAGTCGAACCTGGCAGACCTCGGCCCGGCAATGACCACACCGAGGAATTCAGGCATCTGTTCCAGGCATCGGTCGAGAACAGAATGCGGGGGTCGACCGCGCTGGGCTCGATGTTGAGCGGCGGCCTGGACTCGTCCTCGATTTGCTGCGTCGCCAGCGCACGTATCGCCAAGGACAACGGGCCTGGGCTGCGGACATTCTCGGCCGTGTTTCCCAAACTGAAGGAACTGGACGAGCGCCGCTACATCGACGCCGTGCTGGACAGGGGCGGATATACGCCACACTTCGTAACCATTGACGAAGAGGCTTCGTTCGAAGGCTTCGACAGGGTGCTGGCCGAACAGGAAGGCACCTTTAACGCGCCTGGCCTGGCGGTGATCCGGCGCGTCTACCGCGCTGCCGCGGACGAGGGCATTCGCGTTCTGCTCGACGGCCATGGCGGCGACGAGGTCGTCTCGCATGGTGACCGCCGTATCCACGAACTCGCGGTCGACGGGCAGTGGCTGACGCTCTGGCAGGAACTGCGCGGACTTTCGCGGCTCTACGGCGGGCCGAGCCTGAAGCCCTATCTCAAGCTGTTCAATCACTATGCGCTGTCCGAGAGCATCACCCGCTTTCGCGGCAGCGCCAGGATTTTCCGGCATCACGGGCGGCGAAACACGCAGGGAATGGATACCTGGCGGACGTATCTGAAACCCGATTTCGTCTCCAGGACCGGATTGCTCGAACGATTCTCGGCCTCGATCCGCATTCCGCCGGGAGCCCGGTCGAACGAAGCAAACTACCATCGCTGGAAACTGTCAGCGCCACTGGTTTCGCACGCCTTCGAAGTGCTTGGAAAATCCGCCGCCGCCGTTGGCATCGAACCGAGATATCCGTTTTGGGACAAGCGGCTCGTCGAATTCTGCCTTGCGCTGCCTTCAGACCAGAAGCTCAGCGATGGCTGGTCGCGTCTTGTCCTGCGCCGCGCGATGGAGGGCATCCTGCCTGCCGAGGTCCAGTGGCGGCACGACAAGACCGATTTCATGGCAAACCTGGTTCGGGGCATGACCAACCAGAGGCGCTTGATAGAGGGCATGCTGACCGACACGCATGGACTGGCGAGCTACGTCAAGGTCGATGCCGTGGCTGAAGCTTTTCAGCAAATGGTCGCGGACCCCCAGGCCTCGCATGGCTACCAGGCGCAATTCCTGTGGCGGGTTGTCTCGCTGGCGCACTGGCTGAGACAGGCGCATCCAACCGTGGTCTATCAGTCATGACGATACGCGCAACGCGCCCACGTGGCAGCGAACCCCTCTCGCATCGCTTGACCTTCGCGACCAATGCCCGGGACGGGGCCGAGCACTTCTACCGTGCCTACGGGCTGGTGATTGCCTCGGAGCTGGAGCTTGATGAACTGGACAGGGCCGAACCCGCCATTCCGGATCTGACCATCCGGCTCCGGCCGGTCGAACCCATCGACGCTGACCAGACGGTCACGGCCTTCAGGTTCAGCGATTACCATCAACATTTGTTCTGGCCTGCTGTCGGGCGCTTCCTGATCAGGGGGACGAGCGAGATCGACGTCGACCCTTCGGCGGACGTTGATGGACGGCTTATCGCCTTCCCGCTGCTTGGGCCGGTTCTGGCGCTTCTGCTGCATCGGCGCGGCTTGCTTGTCCTGCACGCCAGCGCCATCGCCATTGATGGCAGGAGCGCCGTTTTCATGGGCGACAAGGGCGCCGGCAAATCGACGACGGCAGGCGCGATGATCCGGGCTGGGCACCGGTTGCTGACCGACGACGTCGTTGCCCTGGAAATGTCCAATCCACGGCGGCCAATGATCGTGCCCGGCTTTCCACAACTCAAGCTGGCCGCCGATGCCGCCTCGGAACTGTCCCTGGGACAGGCGGAAGTTCGTCCGCAGGTGCATCCGGCAATCGACAAGGCCCAGCACCGCCTGCATGACGGCTTTTCGCGGGACAGGGTTCCGGCAACCCGGATCTACATCCTCGAGCGTGGCGAAAAAGCTGGTATTTCCCCGTTACCCGGCATTGCCGCCCTGCCCGCGATCATCAAATTCTCCTACGTGACGCGCTTCGGCCGTTCTGCCCTGGCCGGTGATTTCGCGGCGCTGCATCTTCGCCAATGCGCACAGTTGGCCGACCATGTCGGCGTGTGCCGGCTCGAAGTGCCAACAGGGCTTGGACGGATCGGTGAAGCCCTCGATCTGATCGAGAAGGACCTGAGTTCCGATGCGTAGATTCCATGTGCCAGACCAGCCGGGGAATGTGCCGCGCCTTCATAGGCGGCGATGAGAGCAAGGATGTCGAAGCCCAGGACCCTTCGTCTGTCGCTATTTCGTGAAATCGCCGGGTTCGGCGCCGTCATGGCACGAATCGGCGGGCGCAGAACGTGGGCGGCATTGGCCTTCCTCATCCTCGGCAGCCTGACCGAAGGCATTTCGATCCTTCTTCTCGTCCCCTTGCTGCAGCTGGTTGGCCGCTCCGACCAGAATTACGCGATCAAGCTGCCAAACAATGAGGTGATGCGCTGGCTGGCGCCCGATGGTACCGTGCAGCTGACGACGATGCTCTGCGCCCTTGTCGGACTTGTCGCCCTGCAGGCAGCCTTCAACCGCTTCAGGGCCCTGTACATGGCCGGGCTGCTCTACGACTTTATCAACCGCCTGCGCATCGATCTGTTCGAGAGCATCGGGAAAGCGCGATGGGGCATCTTCACGCGCATGCGAAGCTCCGACATCGACCACGCCCTGACCGGCGACATAGACCGCGTGCAGACGACCGCCTTCTCGCTGCTGATGCTGATACAGGCCGCCGTACTTTTGGCGGGCTATCTCCTGGTTTCAATGTTCATCTCGCCGGCTATGACGGTTTTTGCCGGCGTGGTCGGCATCGTCATGTTCGCGGTGCTTCGGCCTTTTCGCGCGCGTGCCGCCGCATTCGGCCAGTTGATGACCAGCAATCGCCAGGACCAGTACCGCACGGTTTCGGAATTCCTCGGCGGCATCAAGGTGGCCAAGAGCCTGAATGTCGAAGCCACCTATTTCGCGCAGCTTCGGTCGATCCTTGAAAGGATGAAGGCCGACAATCTCAGCTATGTGCGCAACAACACCATCGGCACCGCCTTGTTTCAGGTGGCGAGTGTCGTTGGGCTTAGCCTGTTCATCTATGTAGCGCTGGTGCGCTTCAACCTGTCGCTTGCCGAGATCGTCGTCCTGTTGCTTGTGTTCATGCGCATCGCGCCGCGCTTCATGGACATGCAGACGCAGACACAGCAGGTGCTGATCAATCTGCCCGCCTATACCGCGATGCGCAGCCTGCGGACACGTTTCGACGCCGAGCGCGAGACGGACGACGCAGAAGCCCTTGGAGGGGAGAAACTGTCGCTCGCAACCGGGTTGAATATACGCAACGTCTGCTTCGGTTATGGCGAGAATTCCGGCAGGCCGGTCGTCAGCGATATCACTTTCGGTCTTCCCGCCGGCAAGGTCACCGCCCTGATCGGCCCTTCGGGATCAGGCAAGAGCACGATCGCCGATATGTTGCTCGGCCTGCTCGAACCGACGTCCGGCAAGATTCTCGCCGACGGTGTCGAGATCAATTCAGAGAACCGCAGGCGCTGGCGCGATCAGGTCGCCTATGTGCCGCAGGATGTGTTTTTGCTGCACGACACCATTGCCGCGAACCTGCGGCTTGCCGCGCCACAGGTCAGCGAAGGAGACCTGTGGGCCGCGCTGCATTCCGCGCATGCAAGCGACTTTGTCGAGCGGCTCGACCATCGGCTGGAGACGGTGGTCGGCGACCGTGGCGTCCGTTTGTCAGGTGGGGAGCGCCAGCGGATTGCGTTGGCACGCGCATTGTTGCGCAAGCCATCGCTGCTGATCCTTGATGAAGCGACCAGCGCGCTTGACTGGCAGAACCAGTCGCTGATCGCCAAGTCGATCGATGGGTTGCGCGGGCGGATGACGATCCTGACCATCGCGCACCGGCCATCGATGATCGCCTTCGCCGACTGGGTGGTGGCGATGGAAAACGGCCGTATCGTCGAGGTCGGTCAATATCAGCGGCTGAAGGAAAAACCCGAAAGCCGATTGTCGAGGATGCTGTCGGGCGAGCAATTGAGCAGGGAACCGGCAGCGGCGACCTGAAGTCAGGCCGGCATCGCCAGGTTAGTGAAGGCTTCGCCTCGCGCTAAGCTTCTCGCCCTCGACGGCATCGGGCGTGTTCAGTTTTCTCTCAGCGTCACGAAGCGTGTCAGCCGGTGTCGGTGCGCTCCTGGCAATCATGACATAGATGATTACGAAGTAACCGACCTGAATGATCGCGGCGCAGATGATGACACGCACCAGCGTCGTGCCGATCGAAGCGCCACCCAGGTAAGACCAGGCAACGACGATCGCCAGAGCGAAAATCATCCCAATGATGAATTTTGGCAGCGACATACCCAACAGCCCGTTAACCGGCCCGGGTACAATAAACGATTGCCCCACCCGAGCGCCCAACCCTTGTCATTCGGGCTTGTTAGATTCGCCCTATTTCGGCCAGTTGCTTCCGACCTTTCCGACCTGTCGATAGTCTGACAGAAACTGTTTGCAACTCTATTAAGGCGAGCAATAGGCGGCAAGGGCAACCACACATATTTTTGTTTGAGCTTCGCCGATGGACTCTGCCATGTTGCGATGCACGCTAAGGCGTCAAGCCCAGTCTCTCAGCGTCGCCGCATTTTAGTAAAATACGCAGCACTAAATAGTATTTCACTTGAATACGCCGGATTATCGCATGACGCTAAAGCAATTCTATGCTCATGACTGCGGGATAAGGAATGCTTTGCCCCATTGTCGCCCAGAAATTGCCCTGATTTTTCCCGCGATGCCCACCAATTGTCACAAATATGCTAAGGAAGGCGAAACTTGTGCAGCACGAGCTTATTATTTAGTCAATTCATGACGTGACTATTTCAACGGGTTGGGAAATTGTGTGTTGCGCTGCAGCATTTTTTTGATACCGTGCCGTAAACCATTCGTTCAACGATGGAGTTCGGTATGAGGGACGTCGCCAAGTCAGCCACCGCGGATTTTCCGCAAGCTGGCATTGATTTTCCGCCGCCGATCGGCGGCCTGCTCAAGCGAAGCTTTGATATTGCTGGTTCACTGGTCGGCTTGATTGCACTCAGCCCGCTGTTTGTGATGGTCGCATTGCTGGTTAAATTCTCCGACGGCGGCTCAATTTTCTACGGCCACCGGCGAATCGGGCGTGGCGGGCGGGTTTTTCCCTGCCTCAAGTTCCGCACCATGGTTCCGAACGGTGAAATGGTGCTGGCCGCCTATCTTGCCGCCAATCCAGACGCCAACGCCGAGTGGATTTCGACCCGCAAGCTGAAGAACGACCCCCGCGTCACGCGTGTCGGGGCTGTCTTGCGGAAGCTCAGCCTTGATGAACTGCCGCAGATCATCAACATCCTGCAGGGCGACATGAGCCTCGTTGGACCACGCCCCGTGGTGCGTGACGAGTTGGAAATCTACGGCAGCGCCGCGGTCTACTATCTGAAGTCACGCCCCGGCCTGACCGGCCTCTGGCAGGTCAGCGGACGCAACGATGTCTCCTATGACAGCCGCGTTGCCTTTGACCGTCACTATGTCGAAAACTGGTCGTTGTTCGAAGATGTCCGCATCATCATCAAGACCATCCCTGCCGTCTGGATGTCACGCGGCTCCTACTGACCGGCCGCCGGCGCAATCCTCCAGCGGCAAGCTCATCGGGCGATGGGGCTAAAGCGGATCGGAACGTTCAGTTGAAAACAGATGTGTTCGAAGCCTTTCGAGGCGGCATACTCAGGAGCCGCACGTTGCGGCTTGCGGCAACATGCATTGCCTTGTCGCTTGCTATTCCCCATATCGCCGCGGCTGACGACTACCATCTCGGATCGCAAGACAAGCTCACCATTCGCATTGCCGAATGGCAGACCGTCGAAGGCACATTCCGCGACTGGTCGGCGGTCAACGGCGAATACACGGTCGGCCCGGCCGGTACGCTGTCGGTGCCCTTCGTCGGCGAGCTGCCAGCGTCCGGCAAAACCACCTCCGAGGTCGCCGCCGCGATAAGCGAGGGCCTGCAGCGCAAACTCGCCCTTTCGGACAGGCCGGAAGCCTCGGTGGAGATGGCGCTCTACCGGCCATTCTACATTTCGGGCGAGGTCCAGACCCCTGGGCAATATCCTTGCGTGCCCGAACTTACGGTGCTGAAAGCCATCAGCGTTGCCGGCGGGCTGCGCCGCAGCGCCGATACAGGCCAGCGCTATGATCGTGACCTGATCAATGCCAAGGGCAATTATGACGTTCTCGAGGACCAGCGGGTCCGCCTGATCGTCAAGCGCGCCCGCATCGAAGCGGAAATGGCCGACAAATCGACCTTCGACGTTCCCAAGGAAGTTGCCGACGATCCCAAACTGCCGAGCATCGTTGCCGACGAGATGGCGATCCTGGCGGCGGACCAGAAGAAGCTGAAGCTGCAACTGCAGTCGCTCGACGACCTGAAGAAGCTGCTGCAAAGCGAGATCGAATCGCTGCAGAAAAAGGTCGTCAACCAGCAGCGGCAGGTTGACTTGGCAAAGCAGGAGCTGACCGGCATCGGCTCGCTGGCGCAGAAGGGCCTGGTCGCCAACACGCGGGTTTTGAATTCCGAGCGGTCGATCGCCGATCTGGAAGGCCAGATCCTCGACTATGACACGGCCATCCTCACCGCCAGGCAGTCGATCAGCAAGGCGACGCAGGACGGTATCGACGCCGAGAACACGCAGAATGCAACCCTCGCGACAGACCGGCAGCAGGCGGAGGCGGACCTCAACGAAGCAACGCTGAAGCTTGGCATGAACAAGGGCCTGATGTCAGAAGCCCTGTCTGGCAATCCCGGCTCGCAGCAGCTTGCCAACGACCAGCCAGCCATCTCCTTCGCGCTGGTGCGGATCGTTGACGGCAAGACCAGCGAGATCCCGGCGCGCGAGGATACGCCCGTGCTGCCCGGCGACGTGATCAAGGTGAAACTGGCGCCGCTGGCCAGCCAGTAAACCCGAGCGGATATTCCATCGTGTCGATGCGGCACGAAAGGCGGGTGTCGTGTGAATATCTATCGGGTCCGAAGGTATCTCAAAGGTACGATTTTCACCGCCATCTGGCGAGCCAGGGGCATAGGAATAGCCGACCGCGTTTCGGTGCTTGGCGTGCCGCCTCGCATCGCGGGCAAAGGCACCATCAAATTTGGCTCGCTTGTTTCCTTCCGAGGCTTTGGATCGCGGTCCTGGTTCCATGTGCTTGGCAATGCCAGCCTGTCGATTGGCTCCAGGTCATTCATAAACAGCGGCGTCATGATCGATGTCTCCGCCGCGGTAAGCATCGGGAAGAACTGTCTTATCGGCGATTGCGTTGTCATTCAGGATTCAAATTATCACGAGATCGACGAGCGCTCCGGCGTCAAGACGAAGGCTGTCGTGATCGGCGACAATGTATGGATCGGCCGCAATTCGATAATTCTGCCTGGGGTCGAAATCGGTGATCACAGCGTGGTTGGAGCCGGGTCGGTGGTCACCAAAAGCGTTCCCCCGCGCAGCCTGATTGCCGGCAATCCCGCCCGGCTGATTCGCGAGATCGCGGCGTCGGCGGACTACATCCGTTCCTAGCAAGCCAGAAGTCGCGCCCGCTTAGCCCTTCGCGGGGTTTGGCTCCGCGAGACTGACTGGAGCCCAACGAGGGCGCGCGACCGGCACGGGGGTCAGCCGGAAGTAGCTGTAATACAGCAGGAACGACCCCATGATGTAGGGGTTGAGAATGTCGACCTCGACGAAAGAACGGATCAGCAGGAGCACCATCACGCCAGCCAGGATCACCGGCTCGGCCTGCCATGTCCTGAAGACCACCGCGGAGACCTGGCCATAGAGCGTGCGCAGGATGATCAACGAGATCAGCCCCGCGCCGACAAAGCCGAGTTCGACCAGCGCTTCGATATAGGTGTTGTGAAAATGGAAGCCGCTGCGGGTGGTGATATAGAATTCATTCCACAGCCGCTCGGCCTCGGAGAAACCCTGCACCCAGTAGGCTGCGTAGCCGACGCCGAGCACCGGCGATTGCTGCGCCGCGTCCCAGCCCTGCTCCCAGAGGTAGGTGCGCCCGGTGAGCGTCGAATCCTTGCCGAATATGCCGAGGACGAAATCCATCAGCCCCAGGTTCAGGGCGACAAAGGCGACCACGACCAGCAAGCCCGCACCGACCACGAAAACCACTCGGCGGTAGCGGCGTGGCAGCTGTTTGCTCATGGCAAGCAGCGCCACGAGCGCTAGGACAGCCGGGACCGAGGCGATCGAGGTCGCGGAATGCGAGATGGCCAGCAGATAGGCCGACAGAACCACGATCGGTGCCGTCACGATGAGGCTTAACCGGCCGCGCCGGAGAAATGCCAGGAAGACGACCGAGAAATAGATGCCAAGCGAGGCGACAAAGCCGATCTGGTTCTTCGAAGCGAAAGCGCCAACGAAATTAAAGGTCCCGTCCAGGACATCAGCGGAATAGTGGCCAACGCTGAGCGAGTAGAGCAGGACGACAAAAATCCCGGCCAGGGCGCCTATCGTCAAGGTGCGCACGCTGATCGTTCGCGCCGCGACATAGGCACAGGCGATGTGCGAGAAATATTGCACCGCCGTCCTCGCCGTGATGCCGGGAGCCGCAGACCAGAAGACCGAGAAACAGACATAGGCGGCGAGCAGCAGCGGCAGCCAGGCGCTGGACAACTGCCGCAGGAAGCGCCGGTAGTCGACAAGGATGAGCGGCAGCCAGACGGCATAGTAGGCAAGGATCAGAACCTGGCCAAAAACAACCGAGTAGGAAAACGCCCAGATGGAGACGGCGACGGCAAAACCACCGTAAACCGTGTTTCTCTCCGGATCGATCAGCAGGGCTTTTGGAATCTTCATGTCAGATTCGGCTCAATGCAGCCCGTATAACGAGTGCAATGCGGACCAGTTGACATATCCGCGAACAAGGGCGTGCAATCGAAGGCGTCTCCATTGTGCAGTGCAATATAACCTATCGCGCTTGCCGCTCAATGGCAAATCCGGTCAACTTGTCTTACAGCCAATCGCAGAGCGTGCCTCCCGAATGAGGCCCGCGGCAAACTGCTCGCCTACCACAGCGCTCCGCCAGTAACCTGGATGTTCTCCATGGTGATGCCTTTGGCCAGATCGGAGCAGAGGAAGACGGCGAGTGCGGCGATCTCCTGCGGCTGCAGCATGCGCTGCTGCGGGTTGCCGCGGGCGATTTCAGCCATCGCGTCCTCTGATGTACGCCCCTTGCCCTCGCGCTCGACCACCTGCGCCACGTTGCGGCGCATCAGTTCTGTCTCGACCCAGGTCGGGCTGATCATGACACAGGTGACGCCATGGGCCGCACCTTCCAGCGCCACGCAGCGGGTCAGGCCGAGCAGGCCGGCCTTGGAGGCGCAATAGGCCGGATTGTCCTTCCAGCCGACCGAGGCTGCGGTCGAGCCGATGTTGACGATGCGGCCCCAGCCGCGCCCGATCATGCCTGGAAGCACCGCGCGGGTGGCGCGGAAGGCGCCCGTGAGATTGGTGTCGACGATCTTGTCCCACAGCGCGTCGGAATGGCCGCATACCGGCTGCTCGGCGGTGGTGCC
>JBDSLV010000431.1:0-12212 GCA_039916205.1 Mesorhizobium sp.
GACCAGCCGGTACATGGTCAGGTGATCGAGAAATCGGTCGATGGTCTTGATCATGGCAAGCAAAGGGCTCCGAACCCGGTTGTCGGCGTGGCGCGGCCATTGGCGTCGACGACATACCCTTCGAGGCGTGGCGTCTGCTCGATGAAATGAATGCCGTCCCGCCCCATGGCGAAGGCCGCGGTGGCGAACCGATCGGCTTCGAGCACATCCGCGCCGATGACGGTGAGGCTGACGATGTCCTGGATCGGACTGCCAATTCCATGCGGGTTGTAGATGTGTTGACCGCGGACATAGGTGCCTGAGGTCGCGACACCGCGACCACGCGGACAGACGACCTTGATGATCTCATCCGCATTGAAGGGATTGCGGATGCCGACGCTCCAGTCGAGGCCCGAAGCATTCTTGCCGCAGGACTGGATGTCGCCGCCCGCCTCGATGAAGAAATCGCTGACGCCGGCTCGTTGAAGAATCCCGGCCGCATTGCGGATTGCCCAGCCCTTGACGATGCCGGAAGGGTCGAGCGAACCGTCGGGCTTGCGAATGTCGAAGTATCCGGCCGTTTCGATTTTCGTCTGTTCGGCAATGGCCATCACTTCCATCATCTCGCCGCTTCGGTCGACGACTGCAACGTCGCCGCGGTTGATGGCCGTTATCTCGCTGTCGGCCCGATATGTGCTGAAGCGCCGGTCGATGTCTTCGAAATAGCCGAATACCGCTTCAATCAGCTCACCCATCGGCGCACCGCCGACGTCGACTGTAATGGGCATGCCCATCAGAATGCGCGTTTCACGCATGTTGCTAGGACGACGCTTTCTTCAGCGCGCCGCGCAGCGACTGGATGAAAGCCCTGCTGGTTAGCGTCGCGCCCGAAATAATGTCGACATTGGCGCTTTGGGCGCTGATCGCTTCGTCGCGCAGCATCGGCAGCGCCTGCCTGTTGATGCTGATGGAGGTGCGGCGATCGGAGGGATATTTCAACACTTTCAGCGCCGTAAGCTGCCCGCCCTGTACGAGGGCCTGAATCTGGATGATGCCGTAGTAGGCATCGGCGGTGGGCCCGGTGTAGACCCCGTCGGCATAGCCCTTCGCGGCGAGCTTCATGCCCACCCGGACGACACGTACTGGCGCATCCCGATATGCCGGCCTCGGCTGCGGGACTGGTATGTAGACGGCGGGAGTTACAGCGAATGAAGGTGCTGACGACGCAGGAGCGGAGACAGCCGGAGCCAATGTCTGCGCCGGTGGCGATGGTTGTGGTGCCACCGGAACCACTGTCTGCTTGACTGGATCTTTTGGGCGTTCGGCGCGCAATGCTAAGGCAGCCGTCGTTTCCCGAGCAATCGGGAACCTTGTTCTGAACCGGGGATCGAGAGGAGCTGGGGAGGTGCGAAGCACCGGCAAAGCCGCAGCGGATGCGGGCGCTTTCGGCTGCAAAGGAGGCGCATCAGCCGGCAGCGCTTCGCCGAGCATATCGATTGCCGGATCCTTGCCGGCCTGATCCCAGACATAGGTGCCGGAGGCGGCGATCACGAAAAGCGACAAGGCAATCTGTTTCATCGGAATTGTGTTTCCACGTTGGATCTTGCGGGGCGGATCCATCTGGTCCGCCCGGATGCAATATCCCATGACCAAGCTGACAACTGGCTGTCAGCCCAATTAAAGCTGCCAAGGTCCCGTGAGAGAGGGCAAATTGATTTGTCCTAGATCAAGATTGTCGCCTAAGCGGGAAGGTAAGAAGGTCCTCTTGAGGGAGATAGCTGCCTATGACCGTTGCCAACGAGCCGACCGGATATAGCGCAACGCAGATTGTGCTGCATTGGGCGATCGCGGCGCTGATCGTCCTGCAGCTTTTGCTGGGAGAGGACATTAAGCCAGCCTACCGGGCGTTCTCGCGCGGCACCGAACCAGCGCTACCGACATCTTCAACGCCAACATTCATGTCTATGTCGGCTTGACCGTCCTGGTACTGGCGGTCTGGCGCCTTGCCATCCGCATGCAGCGTGGCGTCCCCGTTGCCCCGGCAGAAGAAAGCGTCTCTTTGAAACGGATCGCGACGGCAACCCACTTCGTGCTTTACCTATTCATTTTCGGCATGCCGATAACCGGAGCTTTGGCATGGTACTTCAGCCTTGGTGCCATGGGCGACATCCATGAACT
Organism: Mesorhizobium sp.; assembly: GCA_039916205.1. GTDB lineage: Bacteria > Pseudomonadota > Alphaproteobacteria > Rhizobiales > Rhizobiaceae > Mesorhizobium. Next base: position 2,158 of record JBDSLV010000431.1, read on the forward strand.
CGCCAAGCCGGTTATCATCGTTGTCGTCTCCCTCCATGCGGCGGCCGCTCTATGGCAGCATTTTTATACTATGAACCGGTGACGGCCTATCTCCGCTCGTTGCATGCGGAGATCGCCACCATTGCCCGTATTGTCGGCGGCAAGGCCGGCGTGCGCGCCGTCCACTTCGGTGGCGGCTCTCCGACGATGCTGAAGCCCGAGGACATGGTGGTGCTGGGTAAAGCATTGCGTGCGGACTTCGATTTCCTTCCGGACGCCAAGATCAGCGTCGAAATCGATCCCAATGATATGGATGACGCCCGCCTCGATGCGCTTGCCGAGATCGGCATGACCCGGGCGAGCCTCGGCGTCCAGGATTTTGACCCGAAGGTGCAAAAGGCGATTAACCGCGAGCAGAGCTTCTTGCAGACCAAAGCGGTGGTCGACGGCGTTCGTTCGCGCGGCGTCGAATCGGTCAATCTGGACCTGCTCTACGGCTTGCCACACCAAACCAGGGAAAGCGTCTCCTCCACCGTCGCTCAGGCGTTGACCCTGGAACCGGATCGGATGGCATTGTTTGGCTACGCGCATGTACCCTGGTTCAAGAAGCATCAGACGATGATCGACGAGGCATGGTTGCCGGGTCCGGCGGAGCGGTTTGCTCAATCACAACTGGCCGCTTGTCTTATGCTGAACGCGGGATATGAAGCCGTCGGCTTCGACCATTTCGCCAGGCCCAACGATGCGTTGGCCGTAGCGGCCCGAACCGGCCGCCTGCGCCGCAATTTCCAAGGCTACACGGAAGATCGCTGCGAAACATTGATCGGCCTCGGCCCATCATCCATCAGTCAATTTCGCCAAGGCTATGCGCAGAACATGCCGTCGACCGCGGAGTATGGACGCATGGTCTCAGACGGTGGACTGGCGGCCGTCCGCGGTATCGCGCTCTCCGACGACGACGGCGTTCGCGGTTGGATCATCGAGAGGCTGATGTGTGATTTTGCCTTCTCGGCGATCGAGCTGGTGGAGCGCTTTGGCGAAGCTGGCCAAAGGCTTCTGCTCAAGGCAAGTTCCACCGCCCTGCGTGATCCCGAGGGCTGCTTGAACTTGATGGTGACCGCTTCGTCGTGCCGGCGGAAAGTCGCCCCTTTGTCAGAAGCGTCGCGGCGAAATTCGACAAATATCTCGAAACCGGCAAAGCTAGGCATTCGGTAGCGGTGTGAACATTGGCCCGGTCAGAAGTGTTCGCCAGCCTTGAACGGGCCGATCCGGGTGCCTGCCGCGATCAGATAGGCGGTCGACCAGCCGATGAGCAGGAACCCGTTCACACCCTCGAGCGCCGCCAGGACACGCCACGCGTGAGCGGGCACGATGTCGCCATAGCCAACCGTCGAAAAGGTAATGGTCGAAAAATAGAGAGCGGTCTCGAAGTCAACGAAGATATCAAGCAACCTGTATAGGCCTGCCCAGAGCCAGACCTCCGCGGTGATGACGGCAAAGAGCCCCATGACCACGCTCATCATAGCGACGATACGGCTGCGGCGACCGTGCATACGAAACCGGGCGACCAAGTATCTCATCGCATGCGTGACGGCGATCAGACCAAACGTGTGGATCAAGACCGTTAGACTTATGACGACGGTGCCGATGAGCAGATTGAGGATCATCGTCGGAAGGTAAAGATCGATACGGCGCCTTCCTTGCTCGAAATCAAAACCGGCAGATTTCGCCTATACGGCGCAGATCGTCGACCGGGTCAGGAACCGTTTCTCCGGTCCATTGTCGAGGGAGAACATACCGCCGCGACCAGGCACCACGTCGATTATAAGATCGGTATGCTTCCAGGCCTCGAATTGCGATGCCCCGATGTAGAACGGCGCGTCGCCGATGTGGCCAAGCAGCACGTCCTGGTCGCCGACGATGAAGCCGGCCAACGGGTAGCACATCGGCGAAGAGCCGTCGCAGCACCCGCCCGACTGATGGAACAGCACCGGGCCATGATCGGCAACAATCTCCGCGATCAGTTCAAGGGCTGCCGGCGTCGCCGAGACTTTCGCATGCATGGTCTTTTCCGATTTCAAAACTATGGCGCGGCCCTGCCAGGGCCGCGCCAATGAGGCAAGGAGTCGATCAGAAGAAGCCGAGCTTCTTCGGGCTATAGCTGACCAGCATATTCTTGGTCTGCTGGTTTGGTCGAGCATCATCTTGTGGGTCTCGCGGCCGATACCGGACTGCTTGTAGCCGCCGAAGGCCGCATGCGCGGGATAGGCATGGTAGCAGTTGGTCCAGACGCGGCCGGCCTGGATCGCGCGGCCGAAGCGGTAGGCGCGGTTGCTGTCGCGTGTCCAGACACCGGCGCCGAGGCCGTAGAGCGTATCGCTGGCGATTTCCAGCGCCTCGGCGTCGTCCTTGAAGGTCGTGACTGAAACCACGGGCCCAAAGATCTCCTCCTGGAAGATGCGCATCTTATTGTGATCCTTGAACACCGTGGGCTGGACGTAGTAGCCGCCCACCAGATCGCCAGGCAGGACATTGCCACCTATCGGCCCGTTGAAGTTCCGCACCTGCCTGCCGAGCGGATGCGTGGCGCTGTTTCCGGTCGATCGGCCCCTTATGCAGAAGCTGAAGGCAGGCACCGAATTGAAACTCAACGTCACCACCGCAGCGGAAACCCAGCTGAGCTTTCCGGTGTCCCTGAAAGGTCTTGGCGCGGCCCTCGATCGCGTTGCAGGCCTGAGCGCTCGTTAAACGTCGAATCCGTAGGACATGCCTTCCAACCGAATTTACTGTCCAGAAAACGGTCGTCTTCCGACACTCGTGACAATCTGGCGGCCGGTCAGCTTTTACAACAGGGCAACCCGACGAAACACGCTGAATTGGAATGACTGGGTCGACCCCCACGGCGTCACATGGGCTTGCGGCCGCGTATCGACCAACTCAAAACTTTTGCCAAGCGTCTGGCTAAGGCTCGCCGCATCATAACGCACCACGGGCAGTCCGCTGCACTGTTCCGGTCCATCCAGAGCGAAGGTGCCGATGATCGTGTGCCCTCCGGCCCTCACGGCTCGTTTCAGGCGCGTGACGTATGCGATCCGATCGTGCTCCTCGGTTAGGAAATGAAACGCCGCCCTGTCGTGCCAAATGTCGTACGTTTCCGTCGGCTCCCAGCTGGTGGCGTCGGCAACAAGCCAATGGACCTGTGCCGCCTGTTTTCCGAGGCGAGCTTTGGCGGCCTCCAAGGCAGCCTCGGACAGATCGAGCACGGTAATTTGCTTGAAGCCATTCTGGATCAAGCCATCAACCAATCGTGACGCGCCCCCTCCGATGTCGATGATAGCCATGTCGGGGGTTGGTGCTACCGCGGCAATCAGTTCGAGCGAAGGAGCCGGATTTTCTTCAAACCAGCTGACTTCTTTCTCGCTCTTCCTGGTGTAGACATCCTCCCAGTGGGCCTGGCGGCTCTCGCTTTCCATGGTTTTTCCTTCCGATTCAAGGCTAGCGGAATATGGCCACTTCACCCATTCTCGACAACAAGCACACAGCTATGACATCCGTGTTTGCCCCTGCGGCGCTGTTGCGAGAGGCGCGGCGACAGACGGGGTTGGCCACAGAACAAGTGCGCATTCTGGACCCGGATTGGTGCGCTATTTGCGCAGAAGAGGCTCAGCGAGGCCATTTGCGAACTGGCCCTGCTATCACACCGAGCTCGACACGTTCGACCTCGGCGGTCAGCGTGTCGGATCGTGGACAGAGTCGTCGGTGCGTCATTTGCCGTCCTCGTGGCCGAGGAGTTGTTCGTCAGTAGATCCGAGTTGCTCGGGAGCCTACCTCAGCCGCGCAGCGACAAGGGCGCTGGCGCAGATGCTCGAACTTAAGGTAACTTAGGTGACCTAAGGTAGAGAGCGGCTCCATCGCCCAAATGTAGCTGATTTTATTATCTACCCTTTTTAACCGGAGCCATCGCCATTACTGCAACCTAACCGCCGTGGCCCCTTTCGGTGTCAGTTCGTCATGACTCGAGAGGATGACGATGCGTTGCCGCAGCCGCTGCAGCAGCGCATCGAGGATGCGCTTGCCCTGTTCGGCCGCGAGATGCTCGGTCGGTTCGTCCAGGAGCATGACGGGGCTGTCGGAAAGCCAAGCGCGGGCGAGGTTCAGCCTTTGCGCCTCACCGAGTGACAGCACATCTTGCGTGATCCATCCATCAAGGCCGCCGGCGGCCCTGATCCGGCCCTCGAGTTCCACTGCGTCCAGCGCGCGCCACAACTCATCGTCGCTGGCGTGCGGGGCAAACAGGTTCTCGCGCACTGTGTCGGCTAGAACCGTGGCATCGTGGGCGCAGACGCAACTCATGGCGCGGCGCACATCGACACTGAGTTCGATACCATCGCCCAGGACGCATTCGTCACTGGCGTCCAGCCAGCCAGCGACCTGCTTCAACAGGGAGGTCTTGCCGCAGCCACTGGCACCATGCAGGACAGTTGGCCTGCCGGCCTTGAGGGTCGCGCTGATCGGCAGGCCGATCAGCCGGCCATCCGGTGCGTGGCGTGGCAATCGGTCCAACGTCAACGACGAAATCCGTTCCGCGACATGCTTGCGCGTTACGCTGTCCGGCGTGTTCCATCTAGCCAGAGCCGACCAGGCTGTTTTCTCGCGCGCGAATGCGACGACGATCTTCGATGCGCCCAACACGGATTCAGCGACGGCCAGCCAGGCGAAGGCCAGTAGGGCAGGCGGCAGCATTTCCTCGCCACGCAGACCTGACAACCAGGCGGACACCAGAATGCTCAGCATTGCGCAAGGCGCAAGGCAGTTGGCCAGCGTGTCGAGCAGTGCCTGCCAGTGGCGAAGCACCAATGCGCGCGTCTGGGCATTGGCGTAACCGTCAAACGGCTCGTCGAGCATCCGGCCCCAGCGGCGTTCGCCCTGCAATGGCACCACGGCCTGTATCGCGGCGCCGAGCAGGCGGGAGGCCTGTTGCCTGCTTTGGCGCATGGCCGCCAGATCGGCGTTGGCTCGGCTTGCCAGGAAGCGAACCCCGACCATGTTTACGGCGATGAGGAGCAGGATCGGCACCATCGCCAGCGGTGTCATCCACAAAGTCGCGGCGATAAGCAATAGAATGGCTATGCCAAGCGTCGCTGACGGCAGGCCGACGCGCAGGCGCGCATAATCCACGTCCTCGACGTCGTCGAGATAGTCGGCAAGACGGTCCTGATTGCCGAACTGCCAGCCAGCCCTGCGCACGGACGGTGCTGCCGCCATCGCGGCGAACAGCGTCGAGCGGCGCAGAACCTGATCGGTGAGCGCCGCCCGATGGCCGACAACGCGCTCGCCATATTTGGCCGCCGTCCGGGTCAGGGCGAACAGGCGTATGAATGCGGCCGGCACGTGGAAGTTGAACGTCAAGGCGGCGGGCGTCAGGCCCGCCAGTGCGACAGCGCCGAGAAACCAAACGGAAACGCCGGTCAGCAGGATTCCGCCCGCCAAGGCGGCAAACGCCAAAACAAGGGCGAGGCGCCACGGAGCCCTGTGCCGGCTGGGCTCTTCCAGCGGGCCAGTCTTGGTTCCGGGCACAATCGGAGAAGCCCTGTCATTCATCCGGCTCGCTCCCGTGCTTGCCTGTCGCCCACCCCGAGGTCGATCGTTCTCCCGGCAAGCAAGGCCAGGCTCCTGTCATGCGTGGCCACCAGCACGAGCCGGGTGCGCGCCGCCTCCACAAGCGCGTGGCGCACCATCGCGGCATTGGCGGGGTCAAGCTTGGCGGTCGGCTCGTCGGCGAAGATAGCGCGGTCCGAAATCAGCGCGCGCGCCAGGCCGATACGCAGCCGTTGCCCACCAGATAGGTTTTCACCGCCAGCCTTGATCAACGCATCAAGCCCGCCCGGCAGAAGCATGTCGTCGAGAAGGCCGACATTGCCTGCCGCAAGCAGCAGCCGGGTTCGGCAATAGGGACCGTTTTGCAACGCGATGGCGGCGCCAAGCGTACCTTCCGGCACATAGATATCGGTAGAGCACCATGCGACGTCCGGCCGGGCATCGACGTCCGGTTGGATGGATGGCGCGGAGCCGATCCCGGCGAGGTGGCGCAGCAGGGTGGACTTGCCCGATCCGCTCGGCCCGGTGATGGCCACCAGTCCGGTCCGCGGCAGGGGCGATATCGCATCGGCCAGGTCGCGGGTGGCTTTGGCGGCTTCGAAAGCCGGGGATTGCGGACGACCTGCCAGCACAAGCGTGTCGAGCGCGGTCGCGGCGGCGAAGCCCTCCGCCTTGGCGTGATACTGCTCGGCGTAACGGCGGAACGGGACGAAATACTCCGGCGCGATCATGAGGATGAACAGGCTTTGCCAGAGCTGAAGGTCGGCAAAGCCTGGGACGCTAATGAGCTTGAGATGTCCGAGGCCGAGAAACACGGCGAGGATTGCGATCGACAGCGACGAGAAGAAGTCGATGATGCCGGCATTGAGGAATGCGATCTTGAGCACGCTCATTGTGCCTGAGGCATAAGTGTCCAGCCGCGCCGCGAGCTTGCGCCTTTCGCGCATCAGCGCATGGTTCCCCAAGATTGTCGGCAAGGTGCGGATGCGATCGGCGAACTGGGCGGCGAGGCGACCGAAGGCCTTCTCCTGCGCCTCGGCGCCGCTGCGGATCGCACCGCCGATGAGGACGAAGAAGACAATCATCACAGGGGTCAGCACGATGAGCGCCAGTGCCGCCTCCCACGAGATGGCCGTGATCGCGGCGGCGGCAAGCAGCGGCCCCAACCCCAGCATGATCGACGCAAGGCGATGTCCGACCGCCAGGCCTGCCACAGCTTGCGGATGGCGTTGAAGTCCTGCGATCAATGTTCCGAGCGGCATCGTCTGAATGTCGCCGGGAGAAGCCGCGGCGAGGGCGCCGCGCACCGCCCCAAGCAGGCCGTTGGCGACTTTCAGTTCCGTATTGGCGACAGCGCGATCGGCCACCAGGCCGATGACCGAGCCGAGGACCAGGCTGGCCAAGGCCGCGCCGAGCAGCGGCCAGTTGGCTAGGCCAGAGATCAACTCGCCCACGAACATGGCCGCCAGGCCGATGAAGGCAAGTCGCAGGACAGCGCGCGCTGCCTGCAATGCAAGGGTGGAACGCAAGCCGGGGGCGGCCAGGCCGTGCGCGACGCGGAGCGTCCTGCCGAGGGTGGGCGCCTCGGAATTGGCTGCCTCCGTTGGACGTTTGTCGAGACGAGTCAGAGCGGCTTTGAGCATGACAGTTCAATCCCATGCCAAGACCATGAGCGAATTGATGCACATCAAAGGCTCGGAACCAGAACAGAGTTATCGAAGATGATGATTTAACGGAGTTCTCGCATGACCAGCCCATTGCTTGTGGAACTGTCGCGGCTGCAATTCGCGCTGACGGCCATGTACCACTTCCTGTTCGTCCCGTTGACGCTGGGCCTGTCGATCATGCTTGCCATGATGGAGACGGTCTACGTCATGACGGGTCGCACGATCTGGCGCGACATGGTCAAATTCTGGGGTGTGCTGTTTGGCATCAATTTCGCGCTTGGCGTCGCCACGGGCCTTACCATGGAATTCGAGTTCGGCATGAACTGGGCCTACTACTCACATTATGTCGGCGATGTGTTTGGCGCCCCGCTTGCAATCGAAGGCCTGATGGCGTTTTTCCTCGAGGCGACGTTCGTCGGCCTGTTCTTCTTCGGTTGGGAAAAGCTCTCGGCGCGCGGCCATCTTGCCGTCACCTGGCTTGTCGCGCTCGGCACCAATTTTTCGGCGCTGTGGATTCTGATCGCCAATGGCTGGATGCAGAATCCCGTCGGCTCGGCCTTCAATCCGGACACGATGCGCATGGAAGTGACCGACTTCGTCGCCGTCATCTTCAACCCGGTCGCGCAGGCTAAGTTCGTTCATACGGTTTCGGCGGGCTATGTCTGCGGTGCCGTCTTTGTTCTCGGCGTTTCGGCCTTCTACATGCTGCGCGGACGGCACATCGATCTCGCCAAACGCTCCTTCGTCATCGCCTCGGCCTTCGGCATCGCCTCGTCGCTGTCCGTCATCGTGCTCGGCGACGAGAGCGGCTACGCCATCACCGACAACCAGAAAATGAAGCTCGCCGCCATGGAGGCAATGTGGGAGACCGAGCCAGCTCCTGCATCCTTCACCGCGTTCGGCATTCCCAGCATGAGTGACCGCACGACCCATTTCGCCGTGCGTATCCCCTGGGTCATGGGCCTTATCGGCACGCGCTCGATCGACAAAGAAATCCCTGGCATCTTCGAACTCGTCAAGAAGGCCGAGGGACGCGTCCGCAACGGGCTGAGCGCTTACGACGCCCTGGACAAGCTCAAGGTCAACCATGGCGACGCGGCCGCACGCGCAAGCTTCGACGCAACCAGCAAGGATCTTGGCTACGCCCTGCTGCTGAAGCGCTACATCGAGGATCCGCGGCTGGCCAATGACGACCAGATCAAGCAGGCGGCATGGTCGACCGTGCCGGAAGTGCCGGCGATCTTCTTCACCTTCCGGCTGATGGTGCTGTGCGGCTTCGTGCTGCTTGCGGTCTTCGCGATCTCGCTCTGGCACACGATGCGCGAGACCCCGGCGCCGCGCTGGCTGTTGCGCATGGCGCTGATCGCGATGCCGCTGCCATGGGTTGCCGCGGAGGTCGGCTGGTTTGTTGCCGAATTTGGCCGGCAGCCATGGATCATCGAGGGTACGCTGCCGACTTTCCTGGCGACTTCCGAACTCGGCATCCCTGACCTCCTGATCACCATCCTCGGCTTCACCGTCGTCTACGGCGTGCTGGCCGTGATCGAGGTGCGGCTGATGCTGCAGGCGATAGCAAAGGGTCCGGCTGTCGGCGCGGATGTCGCGCCTCCCGTTGGCGAAGGCACACGGATCCATCTCGCGGCCGCCCAATAAGCCCACGACCTGCAAGGAACAATGACGATGATCGATTTTCTCTTCAACTATGAAACCCTGCGGATCATATGGTGGGTGCTGCTTGGCGTCCTCTTGATTGGCTTCGCGGTCACCGACGGCTTTGACATGGGTGTCGGGGCATTGCTGCCCTTCGTCGCAAAAACCGATATCGAGCGGCGTGTCGCCATCAACACCATCGGACCGGTCTGGGAAGGCAATCAGGTCTGGTTCGTGCTCGGCGGCGGCGCCATCTTCGCTGCGTGGCCGGCGCTCTACGCGTTGAGCTTCTCCGGCTTCTACCTCGCCATGTTCCTGGTGCTGTTCGCGATGATCCTGCGGCCGGTTGCCTTCAAATACCGCTCCAAGCGGGAAGACGCCCGCTGGCGTTCGAACTGGGACTGGGCGCTGTTCATCGGCGGCGCCGTGCCGGCGCTCATCTTCGGCGTGGCGGTGGGCAATGCCCTGAGAGGTGTGCCGTTCCATTTCTCTACCGACCTGCGGCCGTTCTACGAGGGTACCCTGTTTGGCCTGCTCAATCCGGTGGCGCTCTATTGCGGCCTTGTTTCGCTTTCCATGCTTGTCATGCACGGCGCGGCGTGGCTGGCCTTTAAGGCGGAAGGGCCGGTGGCTGACCGGGCCCGCATCATCGGCGGCAAGGCCGCGCTGGCCGCTGCTGTTTTGTTCGCCGGCGGCGGCGTGCTTGTTTGGCTCGGGCTGCTAGGCGGCTATGAGGTCACGAGCGCCATCGTCTGGGATGGCCCGTCCAATCCGCTTGGCAAGACCGTGATCGCAACCGCAGACGGCTGGCTGCGCAACTTCTACGCCACGCCGGCTCTGTGCCTGGTGCCCGTGCTGGGCATCGTGGCGCCGCTGATCGCCGCCGCCGGGTTCAGGGCACGACGAGAAGGCCTCACCTTCTTGGCGTCGAAACTTGGCATTTTCTGCATCATCGCGACTGTCGGTCTGGCGATGTTCCCGATCATCCTGCCGTCGAGCACGAATCCGGGCCATTCGCTTGCCGTGTTCGACGCATCCTCAAGCCGGGCGACGCTGCGCAACATGCTGATCGCAACCGTAATCTTCCTGCCGATCATCCTCGCCTACACGGCGTGGGTATACAGCGTGCTTTGGGGGAAGGTCAGCGAAGCTTCCGTGCGC